>NZ_JAJTDH010000123.1:0-7484 GCF_021300285.1 Microcystis sp. 49638_E5
ATCTTTTTTGATTTTCTGAGCCTTGTCCATAATTAAAGTTATTAAAACATTGACTTAGATTATAGCATTTTTTTCAGAAATTGGTTTCCACGTCTCAAATGTAAATGCTATATCGATGACTAACAGTGAAAAATAACGATGATAACGACGACATCGTTGAAATTCTTTCTCGCCCAAGGAGAGAATCTCTCGACGATTATTGACCCCGGTTAGGCTATCAGTTCTGACTAGCTTTTCTAGTTGAGAGTTGATATTTTTAAGTTCTTCTTGAGTTTTTTTCATTTCTAAATGAATTTTAACTCTGGCTAACAGTTCCCAACTATGAAAGGGTTTATTTATATAGTCCACAGCCCCAGAATTAAAAGCATTGATAATATCTTCTTTTTTGTTACTATCTGTTACAAAAATAATCGGGATATGAGCGTATAAATTATCACTTTTTAGCCTTTTACAAACTTCTATACCCCCTATTTCTGGCATCATTAAGTCAAGAAGAATTAGGTCAGGATTAGCAGTTTTTACTCGTTCTATTGCCTGTTGAAAACTACTAGCAAAAATGGTGGCATAACCAGCAGAATTAAGAATCTCCAGAGCCAATTGGAGATTTTGACTGACATCATCAACCAATAAAACTAGACAGTCTTCAGGACGAAATTTAATCATCACCAGTAGGTATAATTAATCAAGTTAAGAACAAAATAGAGATACAATTATTAGTGATACAGCATTTCTCATAAAGATGAAGTATGATGGGATCGGGAATCACCCCCAAAGGTCAAGCTGTCCCTAGTTTATAGAAGTCCGCTTTTTTCGACTAGAATAAAAAAAGCCAGCCAGAATAGCCACAATTAAGAAAATTTCTCCTCTTAGACTTGACGTGAAAGAGTCCCTCAACCCTACTTCTTTGGATCTCAAAACCATTTTTCCCTTTAAACTCGACGACTTCCAGCAATCGGCGATCGCCGCTCTCGCCGCCGGTAAATCAGTGGTTGTCTGCGCTCCCACGGGTTCCGGCAAAACTTTAATCGGAGAATACGCTATCTATCGCGCCCTAGAAAGGGGCAAACGGGTTTTCTACACCACTCCCCTGAAAGCTCTTTCTAACCAAAAATTCCGGGATTTTCAAGAAAAATTCGGTCGTACCCCCACCGATGGCGATGAGGATTCCCCGCTGCTGTTTGCGGAAGTGGGATTGATTACCGGCGATGTGGTGATCAATCCCTCAGCGTTAATTGTAGTCATGACTACAGAAATTTTTCGCAATATGCTGTACCAAACTCCGATCGGTGAGGTAGGCACTTCCCTAGAAAACGTGGAAACCCTAGTTCTCGATGAATGTCACTATATCAGCGATCGAGGTCGCGGCACCGTTTGGGAAGAATCAATTATCTACTGTCCCCCTAGTATCCAATTAGTTGCCCTCTCCGCCACCATTGGCAACCCGGGGGAACTCACCGACTGGATTAACTGGGTGCGGCAACTGCCCCAACCCAGCGACAATAAACAGACCTCCAGCTGCGAGCTAATTAACTCCGATTTTCGCCCCGTCCCCCTGCGCTTTTATTTCGCCAATAAAGAGGGATTATTCCCGCTGCTCGACCCAAAACAGAGCAAAGTTAACCCGAAACTACGCTCAAAAGTCGGCCACGGCAAACCCCGACGCTTAAAACGAGAAGATTGTCCCACCATCGCCTCCATTGTCACCACGCTGCGGGACAAGGATATGCTCCCGGCCATTTACGTCATTTTCAGTCGGAAAGGTTGCGATCAGGCGATTCGAGAGCTAAAAAACCTCAATCTCGTTAATCCAGAAGAAGCTAGAGCCATTTACTACCGGTTACTCATTTTCTTTCTGGAAGATAATCCCAATCTGCAAGAACTCGCCCTTTCCTTCTTTGCCGTCGAAAATCCGCCCCTACACCAAAAATTACTGGCTTTTTTCGCTAATAACCCCCAGTCTGACGAGCAACTCCTCAGCCTCTTAACCGCCGACCCCGAGACGAAAAATCAACTGTTTGAATTCCTAGCCAGTGCTTCCCAACTGGTGCGCGCCGACCAAGTGGAACCCCTCACCCGGGGCTGTGGTGTTCACCATGCTGGGATTTTACCCCTCTGGAAAGAATTAGTCGAACAACTCTTTGAAGCCGGTTTAATTAAGGTGGTTTTTGCCACCGCTACCCTCTCGGCCGGGATTAATATGCCCGCCCGCACCACCGTCATCTCGGCCCTCTCCAAGCGCACCGATGATGGTCATAGTATGCTGACTCCCTCGGAATTTGTCCAGATTGCCGGCCGGGCCGGTCGCCGGGGAATGGACGCGGTGGGCCATGTGGTGACAGTACAAACGCCCTTTGAAGGGGCAAAAGAAGCGGCTTTTCTGGCCACCGCCCAACCGGAACCCCTGCAAAGCTGTTTTGCGCCCAGTTACGGCATGGTCTTAAATCTCCTGCAAAAACACAGTCTAGAGGAGGTAAAAGACCTCTTAGAGCGCAGTTTCGCCGAATATCTCGCTCGTTTGAAGTTAAGCCCCGAACGACAACAGATTACCGCCTTAACCACCGAATTAGCTAAGTTGGATATGGAGTTAGCCGGTATCGAGCGGGAGCAGGTCTTCAGTTACGAAAAGCTACGGGAAAGACTGCGGGAAGAAGAAAGACTGTATAAAATCCTCGCTAGTCAGTCAGAGGCCCAGAAAAGACAGGAAATACATCTAAAATTGCCGAATATTCCCGTCGGAACTATCCTCCATCTCAAGGGCAAACATATTAAGGTTCCCGTCCCCGTCCCCGCTATCTTTGTCAATACCCTGCACGGAGCCGGTCAAGTGCGAACTCTTGTTTGTTTAGGCAGTGATAATCGCTGGTATTTAGCCGCCTATGCCGATATTAGCGAGATTGATCGAGGTTTTATCACTCCTGCGGCATTAGGCGAACTGATACCCCCTTCCCTAGAAGCTGTTTCCCTAGGAGGGTGGCGCAAGGGTGAGGAAAATACTCAGGCGATCGCCGATTTAATCCCCCAACAAGTGCAGGGCATCCCACCAGTGGCGGAACTGGCAACACAATCACAAAAAATTGAAATTGTCAATAGTCAAATTGCCGCTCATCCCCTGCAAAAACGCAAAAATCCGGGGCGATTGATGAAATTATACTACGATCGAGAGCTTGCTCGCGATAAGTTACACAAGACCCAGATTAAATACCAAAAACAACAATCGCGTAAATCCTACTACTGGGAAGAATTTCTGAATCTAATCGAGATTTTGCGAGAATTCCAAGCATTAGAGGTTTATTTGCCCACTCCCCTCGGAGAAGCGGCGGCCACTATTCGCGGGGAAAATGAACTCTGGTTAGGATTAGCGATGATGTCCGGAGATTTGGACAGATTGACTCCTAGCCAACTAGCCGCCGCCATCAGCGCCATGATTACGGAACCCCCTCGCCCCGATACTTGGTGCAATTACCCGCCTGTGCCAGAAGTTATCGATATTTTGCGGCAAGGAGAAGGAAATTCCCCCGGTCTGCGAGAAGTTCGCCGTTTACTCTATCAAGCTCAATCTCGCTACGATATCACTATTCCCGTCTGGTTAGAAACCCAACTGATGGGGATTGCCTCCCGTTGGGCCCAGGGGACATCCTGGCCGGAATTGTGCGAAAATACTAGCCTCGATGAGGGAGATCTAGTGCGATTATTGCGGCGCACCGTCGATGTTCTCTGGCAAATTCCCCAAATTCCCCGGGTTTCCCAAGTCCTTAAAGATAATGCCCGTCTCGCCGTCACAGCCATGAAGCGCTTTCCTTTATAAATTGACCGCTCTTTTAAACAATGGGAGATGGTAGGGAAAGTAACTGTTGGTGAATCTGCTCGATTAGGGCTAAAATTTGCTGATAATTTTGGTGCAATCCCTGGTGATAGAGGTGATTTGCTCCTTGATTTAAATCCGCTAAAGCCGATTGATAATAACCCAATTGATGCCGCAGTAATCCCCTTCTAATATAGGCATCGGCATAAAAAGGATCGATGGCAATCGCTCGATTTAAATCGGCGATCGAGCGTTCGTATTCACCTAATTGGTGAGCGGTACAAGCTAGATTATAGTAGGCTGAGGCGTTATTTTTATTTAACTGGAGAGCTTGATTAAAATCCGCTTTGGCTGAGGTAAAATTGTGGAGGGCTAAATGAGATAAACCTCGATCATTATAAATAGTGGCTAAAGTGTCGGGTTGCTGGTTAGTAACTTGACGCAAGGATTGATTAAAATCGGCTAGGGCAAGGGGATAATTTTTCATGGCCGCCTGAACTAAACCCCGATTATAGTAGGCTTGATAATAGGTGGGTTTTAGTCGGATAGTCTGGTTATAATCGGTCAGCGCCTGTGGATAATCTCCCAAACGATAAAAAGCTAAACCCCGATGGAAATAGGCTAGATAATTATCGGATTGCTGTTGTAAAGAGCGGGTGCAATCTTGCCAAGCGTGGAGATAATCCTGCAAATAAATCTCAGTTAAACAGCGATTACTGTAGGCTAGGGCCAAGTTATTTTCCTGTTCGACCGACTGATTGAAATCCTGCAAAGCTTGCTGATAATTACCTGCCTCTAGTTGTTCAATTCCCGATCGCACCCAGTAGGATAAATGTACTGGTTGAGCCGCTTTTCCCTGCCGAGGCCATCCCCCCAGCACAAGCGAGCAGAGCAGTGCAACCATAACCAATCCACCGAGGCGAGGAAGAAAATTTTTCAAAACCGTTGACATAGGAGTACCTTTGTGCATATACTCCCAATTCTGAGGAAACTTTCTCGATCGATCAACAGACAGCCTGTCAAATGCAGGAGACTCCGAGACAGGAGACTCCGAGACGGTCGGCAGGGGATTATTTTTATTTATTCTCCCCACTTCATAATTCATAATTCATAATTCATAATTCCTACACTCTGGGCTGCGATAAACTAATAAAAGAAAGATTGTCACCGAGCAATTATGATGGCGTTACTCGCTAACGCAGTTGACACCCGATAAATGATACAGGAGTTATCTATGGAAACTATTTTTATCCCCCACCTCCTCAAATCTCCTGATCGACAAAGAGTGATCATCATCGATAATTTTATCCCCGGTCTAGAAACCTTGACACCGGTGCGGGGGACCTTGCTGGTTAGACATGGGGGGAATTTTTTGGAAGTATCGGTGAAAGCAGAAACCATCGTCACCTTAACCTGCGATCGCTGTTTACAACAATATAATCATCGTCTGCAATTAAACACTTCCGAATTAATCTGGCTAGACAAAAATAAAGACTACGATAGCTCCTATCCTCTAGAGCGAGAAATAGCCTACGAAGACCTCTCGGAAACCCTCGATCCTAACGGGGATTTTGACCCGCAAATGTGGTTATACGAGCAGTTGTGTCTAACTTTGCCCCCCCGTCAACTCTGCGGAGCCAATTGTCAACCACCCGATTTTTTTCTTCCGGAAAATACTGCCATCGATGGTCGTTGGGCCTCCCTAGAATCCTTGAAAAGTCAGTTATCTCAATCGCAAAATTGAGCCTTGATGCTGATTTTTTTCGGGTTTCGAGCCACAAGAAAAGCGATCGAAACCCGATTTTTTACCGGCCCCAAATCTTTTTCAGGACAGTTTCGGGGGTAATATCGGCGACTTTTCCCGTATTAGCCTCAATATATCGATGCAGCTCTCCCCCACTCGGTAAAACTCTCTTAGACAACGAAGGAACCAGCAGAGATAGGGTATAGGTTCCCACGGCCACGGCTAACTGTAAAGGGACACTTTCGGTAGCTAACAATAAATTAGCCCCGGCGATCATAGCCGCCATTTTACCGATATCGCCCGTTCTCGACACTTTTAAGTTATTATCCATGGCCTTGAGGGCTAAAACCCAAGCTTCATCCAATTCTCCCTGGATCGCGACAATTGGTAAATCCGGTTGTTGATGGCGAATACCTTGGATAATTTCTAGCCAACTCTCTAGGGGATAAAGCGTTTCCAGTCCTTGGCTGATGCTGAGATCGCTACCGCCGGCGTAGAGGAGAATATAGCCGCTATCCTTGATATTGAGGCGTTGCTGCTCCATTTCGGCCCAATCGATATCATCGCGATTCAAGGTTAGTTTTAAAGGTGGACAGGGTGCGGCAATCTTTAACCCTTTGACCAGTGCCTGATAATGATCCGCTAGATAGCCTTCCGTTGGCCGGGGTACTTGTTGCGATAAGAACCAGCTGCCATTATTTTCGTAGCCTATACGGTTAGGAACACCATTTAACCAGAGTAAAAGATTGATAGCAGGACGATTGGTGAGACTAATGGCGATTTCGTACTCCCGGTCCCGAATTACTCCCAAAATATTTAAATAATCCGCTAATCCGTACTGATCTCGATAGTCAAATAAAAGCACTTCCTTAACCTGGGGACAGAGACGATAGGCAGCTTTTGCCCTAGGTTCGACCAAAACATCAATGCTGCTTTGGGGGTAAGTTTGCTGGAGGGTTTCTAGAGTGGGAAAAAACAGCAGTTGATTGCTAATTCCTCCCGGTACAAGGGTTAATATTCGCATTTTATCTGGATATACCTGAATCGGTCAGCTTAATTTTAGCAGTGTCCCTCGTTATTCACTAAATCCGGGCAGCGATGTTTTTTCTCAACAGAATGCGATCGCAGATTCTCTTAAGTATTACCGGAAGGATTAGAGCCGTACATAGCATTTAAAACCAAAGCGGGGTCAACGTATTGATTGCCGTACATCAGTCCCCAGTGCAGGTGTGGTCCGGTGGTGCGTCCGGTCATTCCCACTCTAGCCATGCGGGCCCCTGCTGGTATATCCTGACCGAGAGTAAGGACGATTCCTCCTGACCTGTCAATTAAAAAAGTACCACGGCTGTCGGATTGAACCGAACCCATGAGATGACAATAAATATGCGTCCATTGACCCGATTGCATCTTAATCATGGTGCCACAGCCTGTATTATCCGATAATTCGACGATTCTGCCGGTCCACCAATTGCGAATATAACTGCCCAAGGGTGCGGCCAGATCTAACCCGGCATGAAATTGTTGACTACCATCCATGGGAGAGAAACGATAACCGAAACCGGAGGTATAGGTTTGAAAGTTTTCCACGGGAAAGGAGGCCCCGGCCCAAGCATTTTGAGCCATGAGGGTGGGATTAGCTTTAACGGGGTGTAAACGGTCAAATCCTAGAGAAATTAACGTGACAAGACAGCTAATCGCTAAAAAACGCAGTAATTTAACAGGCAGATACTTTAGCATGAGACTTACTCCAGACACCACAATTAAATATAGTTAGTAAAAGTATAGTCAAATATAGACAGACTGAATTCCATTTCAGAAATTCCCTTCACTTTTACTTCGAGAGATTGATTCTCCTTGGGTGAACTACGCACCTCTCTATCCCATAGCGGTTAAACACATTTGGGAATGCTTTTCGTAAAATATTGTAGGAACCCATGA
>NZ_JAJTDH010000124.1:0-17099 GCF_021300285.1 Microcystis sp. 49638_E5
TGATACAAAAGGCAGTTTAGCACTTGCCCGTATGTCAGATTTGACATATTATGGGATAATAAATGCAAAACAAAAATGATAAAGATATCGTTGGGAGCATCTCACTTATGCAATGAGTATTAATACTTATAGCAGTCAAAAACTAGAAAATCTTCAACTTGATCACAAAGAGAAATGAGATTATAATAGTTATAACTTACAATTCAGAATAGCTCTCGATGGGAGGAATAATTCAATGTTATCAGAAAATGAAAAAAGAATTAAAGAGTTATGTCAAGAGTTAGGGCAATGTCTCTATGAGCAATCCCAAATTAAGAAATTTAATAACTTGGGAGAGATAGAGGAGACAGTCAGAGATTTAATGATTCATTATGTTAACCCAGAAATCGGTATTTTTTTGTCAAAACAAGCACAGAAGAAACTGCCGGTCGGACGAGAAAAGTGAAAAGTATTTTGGGGGAATTACCAATTACAGAAAAACAAGCGAAAAAATTAGAAATAAAGTCTCGGACTCAGATGAGTCCAATGTTAGAGAAGAACTGTTTGCTATTAAGTGGCGATGAATCCTACGAGAAATCGGCGCAGAAAATCAAATCATTGACAGGAATTGCTGTTTCTCACAGTACCCAACAACGCCTCGTACATCGATATGCTTTTGAAGAATTACCGTCTAACCCAGAAGTGGAAGTGGAAGAAATGAGCCTAGATGGTGGTAAAGTACGACTAAGAACTGCCAAGGGAAAAGCCTTGATTTGGCGTGATTATAAAGCAGTGAGTTTTCATCAACTGGGGGTAGCGGCTTTTTTTCAAAATAACTCAGCTTTATTAGATTTGGTTAATTCTCAAGTTTTGGCTGAACCTTTAATTTGTTTAGGAGATGGACATGATGGTATCTGGAATTTATTTGGTCAGATAGGAGAGAAACAGGAAAGAATTGAAATATTGTCTTGGTATCATTTAATCGAAAACCTCTATAAAGTTGGCGGGTCATTCCAGCGGATTGATGAGGTAAAATGTTTTCTATGGAAGGGGGAAGTGGATGCTGCTATCTCCTGTTTTGAGGGATGGTCAGAGCCGCAAGTGGAGAATTTTATTATTTATTTGAACAAGCATAAACATCGAATTGTCAATTATGGTTATTTGCAGGCAGAGGGCATTTCGATTGGCTCTGGCTCTGTTGAATCAAAAATTAAACAAATTGCTCATCGTCTTAAAATTACTGGTGCAAGTTGGGAATCTGGTAATGTACCGCAAGTCCTTCGTCATCGCTGTGCTTATCTAAATGGTTGCCTTTTTTAACTTTTTTATTGAGATCATTAAGCATTTCTATTTATGTCAAAGGGCAGATGCTCCCAGGTTATAAATATTCTAGACTACGGATGTCTCCGCATTACTGCCCTAATTAATAAATTGACAAACAACTTAAAATGATCACCAACATATCTAGACAACTAACCACTGGCGCTCTTGCTATCGCTGGCAGCGTTGCCGCTTTCGGCTTTGCTGGTGCTGCCCCCGTGCAGGCGCAGGAGGAGTGTTTGCCACAAAGTTTCAACAATTTCAAGACCAATCCTTGCCGAAAAGGGGACAAGTTGTTTACACACATCAACTCATCTGGCATTGGTATAAATGACCCGGCCAATTTTCTGACCATTACGGAAACCGTGCTGCCCTTGGGCGATTTGCACACCTTCACCTTCACCCCAGCTACCCCTCTGCTAAGTTCATCTGGTACTTATGTCATAGATTACACGATCGAGATCATTGATGACCCCGACACTCCCGACAACGAACTTTTGACGAAGATGTTCGAAGCATTCAGCGCTGGCTATACCACAACTGGCCAGACTGACTCCGGTGTCTCTCTGAACAAGACGGTTTGGTCAGATGCTTTCGGCGGGTCGAGTTTGGTCGGAACCTCGGAGGCTAAAAGCCTGGATATTGGTGGCATTGGCTCTCCTGGCCTAACGGTTCAAGTTGATCCGAATATCCTGAAACTTTACGTCAGAGACACTTTCTTTGTCTCTAGTGTTAACGGATCACTTAACAGTATCACCAACGATTTCAGACAAAAATCAATTGGCGTACCCGAACCCTCTGCTATCCTCGGTATCTTAGCCGTTGCTGGTGCTGGTGCTTTCGCTCGTCGCAAGAGCTAGTCACTGTCATTAGATTAAAGGCAAGCGTTGAGGTTAAGCTTAACGCCTTTTTTGTGTCTAGAGAAGGGGATGGGGGAGTGGGGACGCAATTTAAATGCAGTATACTGTTCAGTTAACAATCCCACTGGTCACTGATAATTGATCACTGATCACTGATCAGCCATTCCGATGCCCTTTCACCTAGATCTAGGGGCAGACTAACCGCTTTACCGAGACGGGGACGCTCGCGGGTTTCGCGGATAAAAGCTTGAAATTGACTAAAACCACCCCATTCGTGAAGATAATTAGCGATCGCATTGAGATGTTCCAGATATTCAGACTCGGAGAGGGGAAAAGAAGCTTGTTCGAGATATTTCCACATTACCTGGACATGAACCTTATCTTTGATGCGTCGTAGCTGGATATCGTAGGAACGACCCCATTTTTCTAGTAATAATTGCTGTAAGTCCACACCTGTCATGGTTGATATCGCTTCTCAGATGTCAGTCAGTCAATTAATTCTAACTTACTTTTAGCTGCTGCCCCTAGGTTAGTCCACCTCGCTTCGATTCAGACAAATTCGCGTAAAAAAGTTTTTTTCGGTACGGCGAGTATGTAAAATGGAATGTTGATCTTTCTTGGCCTAAACAGCATTTCATGATTTCGAGTAACGACTTTCGGAGCGGCACAACCATCCAGATCGATGGCTCTGTCTGGCGGGTGGTGGAATTCCTGCACGTCAAACCGGGTAAGGGATCGGCCTTCGTGCGAACCAAGTTAAAAAATGTCCAGACCGGCAACGTGGTAGAACGGACGTTCCGGGCGGGGGAAACCTTGCCCTCAGCCACGATCGAAAAGCGCACCATGCAGCACACCTACAAAGAAGGCGATCAGTTTGTCTTCATGGACATGGAGACTTTTGAGGAAGCAACTCTCACCCCGGTACAAATGGGCGAGAGAGCCAAGTATCTGAAAGAAGGAATGGAAGTTAATATTCTCTTTTGGAATGAGCAAGTGTTAGATGTGGAATTGCCCACCTCGGTAATCTTGGAAATCACCGATACAGATCCGGGAGTCAAGGGAGATACGGCCACCGGTGGCACCAAACCGGCGATCGTAGAAACGGGAGCGCAGGTGATGGTTCCCCTGTTTATTTCCATCGGTGAAAGGATTAAAGTGGATACCAGGGATGGTTCCTATCTGGGACGGGAATAATTGTGATGAGAAGCCCAGAAATGAGGGCTTAGGGACGGGTTTAGGACTAAAGCCAGTGTTTCTGAGCCTGTTTACCAAAACTTAGCCGCTAGATGGGAAAAATCGACGGTTTGGTGGGTGCGAATTTGGATTTGTTGCTTTTTATTTGCGGGGGGATTTCAGAGCGGTGACTATTGATTACAACGAAATTCGAGAACTGATCAAAACACTGGCAGCAACGGATATCAGTGAATTTAGCCTGAAAAGTACGGATTTGGAGCTAAATATCCGTAAAGGAACCGTTAATGCTGCCCTTAGTCATCTCCCCGCTCCCTTGCCGGTGGTGACGGCCCCGGTCGCCCCTCCCGTGGTAGCCGCCAGTCCCACTCCGGCCCCGGAAACCCCCACTGCCGAACCCGCGGCCGCCGCTATTGATAAAAAATGGCTGGCGATTACCTCTCCCATGGTCGGCACTTTTTATCGCGCTCCCGCTCCCGATGAACCGTCTTTCGTGGAAAAAAACGATCGAGTCCGGGTCGGACAAACGGTCTGTATCATCGAAGCGATGAAGTTGATGAACGAAATCGAAGCGGAGGTGGCCGGGCAAATCGTCGAAATCGCCGTCGCTAACGGTGAACCGGTAGAATTTGGCCAGACGTTAATGTGGGTTAATCCCGAATAGATAGAATGAAAGCTATCCTCATGACCGCCGTGGATGTGCTGCAACTTCAGCAAGTCCCCACCCCGAAAATTAGTCAACCGCATCAGGTTTTAGTAGCATTAAAAGCCGCTGGTGTCAACCCTATTGATACAAAAATTCGTAAACGCGGCACTTTTTACCCCGAGCAAATGCCAGCCATTTTGGGCTGTGACGGGGCGGGAATTGTCGAGGCCGTTGGGGCGGCGGTGCAGGATTTTCGCCCCGGGGATGAAGTGTACTTTTGTAGCGGCGGACTGGGCAGGGCCGGGACGGGAAATTATGCTGAATATGCCCTAATCGAGGCGGATTATCTAGCCCACAAGCCGAAATCTCTTTCTTTTGCCGAGGCGGCCGCTGTACCTTTGGTTTTAATCACCGCTTGGGAAGCACTCTACGATCGCGCTCGTCTTCAGTCGGGACAAAGCGTCCTTATCCATGGCGGGGCCGGGGGTGTTGGTCATGTCGCGATTCAATTGGCGAAACTGAAAGGGGCTAAAGTTTATACGACGGTGGGAAATAGCGATAAAGAGCGTTTAGTGCGGCAATTAGGGGCAGATTACCCGATTTTATACAAACAAACCGATTTTGTCGCGGCGATACTTCAAGAAACCGCAGGGAAAGGGGTAGATATCGCTTTTGATACGGTGGGAGGGGAAACTTTTAGGCAAACTTGCCGAGCGGTGCGAGTGTACGGCGATATGGTGACGATTTTGGAACCTACGGGCAGCTGGAAGGAAGCCCGCGATCGCAATTTGCGGATTAGTTTAGAATTAATGTTAACCCCGGCTTTGATGGGACTGCCAGAAGCGCAAAAATATCAAACAGAAATTCTCAGACAAGGGGCGCGTTTAATTGACGAGAAAAAGTTAACCATTCATCTCTCCCAAACCTTCCCTTTAGCGGCAGCTATCAGCGCCCATCAACTCCTAGAAACTGGTTCGGTGACGGGGAAAATAGCCCTAATTATTGACTAGAAATCTGCTTGTTACTACTGGTGAACAGCAGAAGTTGTTAAAGCAGGGAGAAGGCAAACCACCGCTACACTTTTGCCGATCGGTCAACCTGATTACGTTAAAATCAAAAGCAGGATACTGTGTATGACGGAAAAACTCGATGAACTCAGTGATTAAAGCGGTACAAACTGCCTATTATGGGGATGCAGCCTATCGGACACCACCACCAGACTTAGAATCTCTCCTGCTCAAAGAGAGAATTGTCTATCTGGGGTTGCCCTTATTTTCCTCCGATGATGTCAAGCGCAATGTCGGGGTGGACGTGACGGAATTAATTATCGCCCAACTGCTCTACCTGCAATTTGACGATCCCGAAAAACCGATTTTCTTCTATATCAACTCTACCGGCACATCCTGGTACACTGGCGACGCGATCGGCTACGAAACGGAAGCTTTCGCCATCTGTGACACCCTCAACTACATTAAACCTCCCGTTCATACTATCTGTATCGGACAGGCCATGGGAACTGCCGCGATGATTCTTTCCGCAGGAACCAAGGGTTTTCGCGCCTCCTTACCCCACGCTACCATTGTTCTCAACCAAAATCGCACCGGGGCCCAGGGACAAGCCACCGATATCCAGATTCGCGCCAAGGAGGTAATCGCCAATAAACAGACGATGTTGGAAATTTTCTCGAAAAATACGGGTCAAACCACCGAAAAACTGGCGAAAGATATGGATCGCACCTTCTATCTCACCCCACAACAGGCGAAAGACTACGGATTAATCGATCTCGTTCTCGAAAGTCGCAAGGAGCTGCCGAAACCCCTCGCCCAAGTTAGTTAAGATTTATTACAAATTAGCAGGAGTTGTTACCAATTATGCCTATCGGTGTGCCAAAAGTTCCCTACCGTCTGCCTGGTAGCCAATACGAACAGTGGATTAGCATTTACAGCCGTCTTTCGGTGGAACGCATTCTTTTTTTGGGGCAGGAAGTCACCGACGGGTTAGCCAATGCCCTTGTGGCCCAAATGCTTTATCTCGACTCGGAAGATCCCACTAAACCCATCTATCTCTATATCAACTCGCCGGGGGGTTCCGTTACCGCCGGGATGGCCATCTACGACACCATGCAGTACATCAAAGCGGAAGTGGTGACTATCTGTGTGGGATTAGCGGCCTCTATGGGGGCATTTTTACTGGCTTCTGGTAGTCCGGGTAAGCGTCTCGCCCTTCCCCATGCGCGGATTATGATTCACCAACCCATGGGCGGAACCGGGCGCCGGCAAGCGACGGATATCGACATTGAAGCTAAGGAAATCCTGCGTATTCGCCAGCAATTAAACGAAATTATGGCTAATCGCACTGGACAAACCATCGAACGTATCGAAAAAGACACAGACCGCGATTATTTCCTCTCCGCCGAGGAAGCTGTCGCCTACGGTTTAATCGATAAGGTGGTCGAGGGAAGACCGGCTTAAGTCAGTCAGAGGTTAGAACAGGTTTCTCGCCTGTTCTAACCTTTTTTTCTGATAATAAACCTGACTTCTTTACCATAAAAAATGGGAAAAAACTGTATCAAAATTAGCAGAAATGGGCAAAAAAAAATAAACTCATTTCCGTTAATTATTGAAGGAAATTTCCCAATGAAAGTCGCCATCGCACCGATTGTTTTATCCACTGCCAGTTTAGGGTTAATGTTGGGTGTGGCACAAAACGCCCAAGCCGCTCTGATTCCTAACATCACTGCCTCGACAGATATGGGTAGTTTTGCCTCTGCTAACATAGCCAATACCGTCAATGGTGCCGGGTTGCCCAGTAATACACCAAGTCTGACAGGATCTCATGCTGCGGCAACTTTGACTAATGCTTGGTTGGGAACTGCGTTCACTGGTAATATCACTTTCAATCTCAATGGCAGCTATAGTCTGGCTGGTTTTAGCTTCTGGAACTTTAACGCACAGAGGACTGCCGGAATTAAGGGCGTGACTGTTCAATCCTCCACCAATGGGACAACTTTCACGACTATAGCGGGTGCTCCTACTCAGTTTGCTATCGCCGCAACTAATGCTGCTGCTGTAAATCCAGAGACGTTCAGCTTTTCTTCTCCGGTTACAGCCTCTTTTGTCCGGTTTGTTGTTGCTAGTAACTGGGATTCTGTTAATGGTACTGGCTTCTCTGAGGTTCAATTTGATAGAACTCCTGATCAACCTCCTCAGCTTCAATCTGTTCCTGAACCTTCTTCCTTGCTTGCTCTGTTAGCCTTTGGTTTAGCGGGTGTTGGTTTCAGAAAAAGAATGTAATCTTTAGATGGTAGGTTGGTTAATTACCCTTAGCCCTCTTCTCCCCACTGCCCACTCTTCTTGAACAGGATTTAGGGACTTGCGCTTTGATAATGTACCTTTTGGGCGAACGCAGTTCGCCCCTACATTGTGGACAAAATCCGTTACTGTAGGGGCGCAAAGCTTGCGCCCTCCGATCGATTGGGGCTCAATTCCGTGCGATTATGAAGACCGGTTTTATGGAGCATATTCGACACATGGCTTTCGATTGTCCGTTGACTAACATTGAGTTTTGCGGCGATTTCCCGATTAGCCAGTCCCTGGGCGACCAATTGTACTACTTTTAACTCCGTTGGGGTTAATTCCACATTACCCGGAACCTGAAGAGAGGTGACATCATCGGAATGGATGCGGGTGCTGCGTTTCGGCAACCGGCCCGCTTGTGTGAGGGAAGACTCCACCCGGGCCACTAATTCTTCCGGTTCAAAGGGTTTAACCATATAAAAATCGGCCTCGGCGGTTAAACCTGTCACCTTGTCCTGACTTTGCCCCTCAGGGGAGAGAAAAATCACGGGAAGACCACTAAAACGACTGTCCTGACGAATTGTTTCGAGGAAGGCATAACCATCCATTTCCGGCATGATCAGATCACAGATAATTATATCGGGCATTTCCGCTGCTTTGGCCGCATTTGCCCCGCGTTCGAGGATTTCTAGGGCTTCCCGACCGTTTTCTGCGGTTATCACCCTATAACCACGAAACTCTAGATAATCCTTCACCAAAAGTATTAAATTTGGGTCATCGTCGATTAATAAAAGTTGTTTATTGTCTTTGTTGGTCTCTTTCATGGGTATTTTCCGAGCTGCAGGGTTGGGGGAATGGAGACGGACAAAGGATCGATAGGCACTCATGCAACAGGTAGTTAGGGTTTCCTGAATAAATCTAAAAACCTTATCCAACAAGGTTTTTAGACTTTTTTTCTCTCAAAAACTGCCGACCATTGGAGTGATTGGGGGGAAAATTCTGGGACTTTTTCCCTAAAAATTAGGTAATTGACTCCCTCAAAATCGGTAAAACCCTACACCCCACACCCCACACCCTGCCCCCACGAAAAACTTTTTGCCGCAAACCCTAATTAATTGTGTTTCAGCTAGTTTTAACGCTGTTTTCCTCTATTGTTTCGGGTTCTTCTTCTGGACAGTTCCGAGAAATTGCCGGTAAATCGTGGCGAAGGAAAGCATATTCGGTGACGATTTGATTACCGATTAGGTGTTCTTGGATAATTCTTTCGATCGCTTCCTTGTTTACCCTTCCATACCAGACTCCTTCCGGGTACACTAATAAAATCGGTCCCTGGCTACAAACCCGCAAACAGTTGGCTTTAGTGCGAAAAACACAACCCGGACGGTCGGCGCTAGGGCGATCGAGTTCTAATTCACTTAACCGCTTCTTTAAATAATCCCACACTTCTAACCCTTCTTGCTTGTCACAGCATTTTGGCTTAGTCTGATCGCAGCAGAGAAATAGATGACGCTGGATCTGGGCCAATCCCAACTTAGTCACATTTTCCCCCAAGATATCTCTAGTGTCCGCTTCTTCCATAAATTTTTTTTATCAACTAAACTCTTGACATTGAACAGAAAATGTGCATAGCCGACTAAACTTTCGGTTTGAGGATGTAACGATAGATGAGATAAACGATAGCGGCAAGGATTAAAGCGCTCAAAACTGCGCTAACTAGCCGTAAAATCGCCGTTAAAATCGAAAGAGCCACAAAAACCCCCGCCACTGCTACGACTACCTGTGCCGGTGTGGACAGGCTGCCGTACCAAGTTTTCACTTTTTCGAGAGTGGCAGCAAAACTAACCGGGGTATCAAGGGGGGGAAAATCGTCGGTTTCGATTTCCACTTCCACTTCCTCTGGGGTATATTTAGTATCGAACGGTTCGGGAGACTGCATAAACACTCAAGCTACTTAACACTTCATCCCTATTCTATCGATGATTGGGGTTGACAGGGGTTGAGACAGAATTAGTGTAACAATGAGTTTATCCATAGCTAAATGACCGGAATCTATGAGCCTATCGACTCCCACCGTTACCGCCATCAATTATCCTGATGCTACCATCAACCGGGCCGAACGCGCCCTCTGTTGTTCTCCTTTCCGTGTCACCTTATTTGTGGCTATGCTGGAGCGAAGTGTATCACTTTTAAGCATTCCTGGTGCTGGGGGTTTAGAGAAAGGTTATACTTCCAGACTGCTGACGGAAGCAGCAGCGGAAAGCTATCTTCTCTGGTTGATTAAGGTGGGAATTTTGCGGCGCGAAGTAGATGGACAGGGGATAACCGATAGTTTTCGTCTCACTCCTTTAGGGAGAAAATTAATAGAAAAATGGCAACCCCAAGGGGACCTTTTCCCTAAACCCACTCTCTGGCAAAGATTTTTCAATACTCTGCAACGCTGGTTTTCTTTTTAATGCTGTTGGGAGTCAGTTATCAGTTATCAGTTATCAGTTATCAGATGTGAGTTTTCAGTTATTAGCCTCTTGCATGAGTGCCTGTCCTTATAAGTAGCATATACTCAACGGATTTAGTATCAACTGATTACTGTTTACCGATTACTGTTCACTGAAAATACTCAATAAAAAAACTAGATGAAAGCAATTATGGTAGTGGGGACGACTTCCCACGCGGGTAAATCTTTTTTAACTGCGGCTTTATGTCGTTTATTCAACCGGAAAGGTTGGCAAGTAACACCCTTTAAAGGTCAGAATATGGCCCTTAATGCCTATGTTACCGCCGGAGGGGGAGAAATGGGTCACGCTCAGGCGGTGCAAGCATGGGCCGCGGGGACAATTCCCCGGGTAGAAATGAACCCAATTTTATTAAAACCCCAGGGAAATATGACCTCTCAGGTGATTATTAAAGGCAAGGCTGTGGGTGTCACCACGGCAGCGGATTATTATCAGAATTATTTTGAGCAAGGTTGGCAAGCAATTAAAGAATCTTTAGCTAAATTATCAACAGAATTTGATCTAGTTGTCTGTGAAGGTGCGGGAAGTCCGGCGGAAATAAATCTCAAACATCGCGATTTAACTAATATGCGGGTGGCTAAATATCTCGATGCCGCTACTATTTTAGTGGTGGATATTGATCGCGGGGGGGCTTTTGCTCACGTCGTCGGTACGTTAGAATTGTTAGAACCGGAGGAAAGAGCTTTAATTAAAGGTATTGTGATCAATAAATTTCGCGGACAAAAATCCCTCTTAGATTCGGGGATTACTTGGCTAGAAGATTATACAAAAATTCCCGTGTTGGGAGTTCTTCCCTATAGTGATATCTTTTTAAGTGCCGAGGATTCTCTTAGTTTACTCGATCGACCCGCCCAAAAACCCAAAGCTGAACTAAATATCAGTGTCATTCGTCTGCCTCATATCGCTAATTTTACGGATTTTGACCCTCTCTGTGGCGAAGCAACAGTTAATGTCCGTTATCTAGAATTACAGGAATCTTTAGGTGATCCCGATGGGGTAATTATCCCCGGTTCTAAAACCACTGTTGCTGATTTAATTGCTCTTAATCAAAGTGGTATGGCTAATCAATTACAAGCCTATCACCAAAGGGGAGGTATTATCTTTGGCATCTGTGGTGGTTTGCAAATGTTAGGGCGATTAATCCTGGATCCTGACCATCGAGAAGGTCCCGAAAGTGAGGCAGCTGGCTTAAATTTACTGCCCTTAAAAACGGTAATTACTGCCGAAAAAATTACCCGTCAACGACAAGTTTTATCTAATTTTCCCCAAGGGGGTTT
Organism: Microcystis sp. 49638_E5; assembly: GCF_021300285.1. Taxonomy (NCBI): domain Bacteria; kingdom Bacillati; phylum Cyanobacteriota; class Cyanophyceae; order Chroococcales; family Microcystaceae; genus Microcystis; species Microcystis sp. 49638_E5. The sequence continues at coordinate 11,080 of NZ_JAJTDH010000124.1, forward strand.
ACCAGTAACAGGATACGAAATTCACCAGGGAATAAGCCAATGGGAAAGTGAATCAGGTTATCAAAAAATGTTCGAGGAAGATGCTAGTCTGGGAATTGTCAATGATTCTCTCTCAATTTGGGGCTGTTATTTACATGGTATCTTTGATAATGGTTCTTGGCGAAGAACTTGGCTAAATCATCTACGTCAGCGTCGCGGTTTATTATCTTTGCCGACGGGAATTGCTAACTATAGTGAACAAAGAGAAATAACCCTAGATAATATGGCTAATTTATTGGAAGAACATTTAAATCTTAACCCTATTTTTGCTCATTTGTAAGGAGAAATTATGACTATTGCAGTGCGTTTTTTACCCGATGATATTATCATAGAAGCGGAAACCGGAGAACTATTATTAGACGTGGCCAAAAAAGCAGGAATTGACATTCCTACCGGCTGTTTAATGGGTTCCTGTCACGCCTGTGAAGTAGAATTAGATGATGGCACTCAAATTTGTAGTTGTATTACTGGTATCCCCGGCGATCAAGATTCTTTAACCGTTCATTTATACTCGGATCCGCTCTGGTAGTTGTTAAAGTTTTCTGATAACAGAATTCGGGTATTACTGTTAAGTTTACGACTTCTAACTAGGAGAATAATGGCTCGGCGACTTCTCGTCTAAGGGAAGGTTTTTGATTTTTGCAAGATGTCCATGGATAATAGTATATGCAATATATTGATAAAATAGTATAACAGTTCGTATCAATGGGCTGTAAGAATAAATTTCACTAAACCCTTGACAAAAGTTACTTTTTGTATTACCTTTCGACAGTAGTGGTGCTGCCACGGGAAATACTTACATATTAACTATCTTAAAATATGTCAGATTATTATCATTATCAAAATTCTTGCTGTGGGACTGCCCACGCTTATTTGCTACCCTCTCTGAGTCAGATTTTTGCCGATCTTGCTCCTCCTGAAAAGCGTATTTTTGATCACCGCTCTTTGGGATCACGGACATATTAAATTCTGGTCTGTCAAAACCATCTCAGAACTATAGCGCTTTTCACGTTAATGAGTGATCGACAAGTTTTGCCAACAAAGGGTTTAAACCTCTTGCCCATGCCTCATTCTGATGAAAACTGCCATAATCACACAATAGGCTCTTCTGGTTTCTGTGCGGAAACGAGATCTATACTGATAGTTTCTTCCGCGGCTCGACGGAGCTTCGCCGAACGTCAAAATAGTCTTAAAAGTCTTGTCCCGTAAGCATTTTGCGTTCCATAAGCAAAAATTATCACACAAAGTCGAGAAGAGCCCACAATAAATACAGACAATAGCTTATGAATGCATCACGAACAAGTTTTCAAGCTGGTTGGTTAAATTTAGAGCAGGAATTAGTTTTACTTTTAACAGCAACAATTAATATTAAAGGTATGCCGAAAGCCTATCCAACTGTTCCTGAGCAAAGACAGGAAGATTACTATAATTCCCTGAAGTATTATATTAATTTTCATCCTCGTATCAAAAAAATACTATTTGTGGAAAATTCTGGTTGGCCTCTTGAGCGATTGCAAGAAACGACTCAAGAAAATCCCCATAACAAACAAATTGAATTTATTTCACTAGATGCCAATGATTTTCCTCGTAATTTTGGCAAAGGTTACGGCGAAACCCTATTAATAGAGCAGGGAATTTTAAAATCAGCACTGGTCAAAGAGTCTTCTTATATTGCCAAGATAACTGGTAGAATTTATCTTTTCAATATGACGGATATTTTAGAGAGGGTTAAAAGTCCCTTTGAGTGTTTATGTGATTTTAAATGGCCGATTTGGCAACAATTACAGAACAAACAAAATAATCCTTCCTATGCAGATACTCGTTTTCTTGTCTTTAGCAAATGCTTTTATGAAAGCTACCTGCAGCCGATGCACAAAAATCATCAGCAGGGTTGTTTTTATAGTGAACATCAATATTATCAAGCTATTAATTTAGCATCACAATCGGCTAATGTTTGTAAAAGGTTTCCCGTTGAACCGAAATTTTCTGGTATTGCGGGACATTTTGGGGGAAAAGACTATAATAGTCGTTCCGAACAGTTGAAATACGCAATTCGTGTCTTGACTCGTCAAACTATGCCTTGGCTATATCTGTAAAGGGTCGTGCTTAGTGGCGTATAAAAGTCAGTGGAGCCTCAACCACAGAAAAGGTGGCGTTTGACCCGGTTGTGAAGTAGTGAAATTTTTGTTACAATAAGGCGGTAAGCTGTTCATAACTTAAATTGCTTGTTGAGACGAGGCAAGAGGCAACAGTAAAGGGATTGGAGGAGATTCGCCTAATCCAAGAATAAGCAGTTTAAATACGTCTTAGCTTAACTGATTATGTCTCGTCGTCAACTGTTGAGTTTTTTAAGTACAGTAATTCTGGCATTTTTTGCCCTTATTCCCGATACTAACGCTTTAGGTGGCCTCCAACCCGCTTTAAATTAACCTGCACCCGATTTTACCCTACCGACTAACACGGGAGAAGGGAATATTTCCCTATCGGACTATCGGGGTAAAGGGAAAAGAAGATTTATAGTCATTTCAGATAAGTCTGATACAGTCTAAACCGACAAAAGCCTTATGAACTCTGGGATTGATATTCTCAATCTTAATTGAAATGACTATAGTTTAGGTAAAGTGATGGCTAAACTTCCTCATACTTCCTTTTCAGCGATTGCTATTACTTTTTTAGTCATGAATCTTTCTAACCTGTTGAGGCAGGTTTTTTGGGCTTTTTTATGTGATTAACTCCCAAGTTATGAATTGTTTCTCCCTGCTCCCTGCTCCGCTGCTTCCCTATACCTTATTAAACAGGATTTAGTATGAAATGGGAAAACAGCACTTTTTCTCGGTCAATGATTATGATAAGTTATAATTTATGGATTAATCAACAACGGAAGATTATAGTTGTAGCTAAGTGAAATCATTGATTAAGAGACCTGTACTTTTCAATAACTTTTTCAGCAGACCCTATTTAGGGGGTAAATCCTGCCATTCACAGTGCCGAAGTTTTAGCACGTTTAGAGGAATTACGGGCGAGTTCTTGAAATTTAAAGATAAGTAGCTGGTTATAATTAAATTAAAAATGGATTTTGCCTTTAATCCCCCCTTGATCCCCCCTTTGATAAGGGGGGTGCCGATCCCCCCTTAGTCCCCCCTTTAATCCCCCCTTATTAAGGGGGGCATCTGACAACTTTTAACGCCTACCTACTTAATTTGCTTTGTTTGAGAACAAATGATCCAGATTGTTCTACCTTTTTATAGCGCTTTTCACGTTACTGAGGTATCGACAGGTTTTGCCAACAAGGGGTTTAAGCTCCTTGCCCATGCCTCATTCTGATGAAAACTGCTATATTTTCTGGTCAAATATAGCGGTTTTCGTCTAATAAGGTATAGTAAATACCTTGATAGATAGGCGTTTCAGCGTTTCAGTCGGGACTCACTTCTGTGAAAACCGCTATATTAACAGAAGCTAATTTATCGGTAGAAAAAGTCTATCGTATTGGTCGTATTGCTCCCTTAGCGAAGACGATGATTATTCTCGCTCGTCGGGGTCAATAAATCATACTAAATCCTGTTTAAAAGGTATAGGAGAGGAGACTAGAAGGGAATTTGAGCATTTGTACTAAAATTCCCAATACGCAGTTTAAATACAGTACAGCTTAGTCAAACTTGGGAACAATCCAAGCTGCTATAATAGCCAATAAAACAACAATTTCTAAGACTTTATATAAGTTAAGAGATTGTAGCCACTGCAAAGTATTGGCTAGACGCAAATTTAACCGCCATTGACGTAATTGAGATAACCATAATTTCGGATTATCTTGTTCACGAAAACGCCATTTAAGAATAGATAATAACAGGGGAATCCCTCCCACTTTAGCAGTCATGAGCAGGTGCAGGATCAGACTTACTGCCATAATTAACCAACTGAGCAAATGGGCATAATACCAAAAGTGATTTAATTCCCCTTCCGGTAGCCATTCGGAATCCATCATCCGTCCACTATACAAGGCAAAAGTTAGGGCAAAAAGAGTCAAAGTATTGACTAAACGATGGAGACTGTACCACCAAATCGGCTTACCAAATTGGGTTAATTTGTTAAGAGAATCACTTTGAATTAATCTTTTGTTACCCCGACGAAAAGCATAGATAGCAAAAACGGGAAAGATAATCAGAGTATAGAGGCCAAAAGTGCCATGAATACTTTCAATTTCTCGATATTCTGGTAAAGGCAGTTTTAACCAACGACCGTCAAAAGTATCATAGGTCCAATAGGCCGTAACCATGGCGGCAATGAGGGCAATTCCCGTGAATCCGTGCAGAATTCGCAGTAAAAGAGGTTGATAAGGTTGATTAGTTTTCATGAACTCGATCGATACAATAGGGGAGGTAAACTTTGCCCAGATACTATGTTAACTAATCCTTGGCTCGTCGCTATTCTTCTCAATACCGTGCTGCTCGGAATCGCTGCAATTGCCCCAAAAAAGCTCTTAACTCCGATGGGTTATCTCCATGCTTGGTTTTTAGGGGTGATTGTCTGGGGAAGCTTGGGATGGCGCGGTTATCTAATTGTTTTATTCTATTTCCTCGTCGGTTCTACTGTCACCCGCATCGGGTTAGCTCGCAAGGAAGCAGAGGGAATTGCCGAAAAAAGAGCGGGGGTGCGCGGTCCTGAAAATGTCTGGGGTTCCGCTTTAGCGGGGGCAATTTGCGCTATCCTCAGTCTTTTTGCCGCTTCTCCCTGGGATTACCTCTTAAGACTCGCTTATGTGGCTAGTTTTAGCACCAAATTAGCCGATACTACTGCCAGTGAGGTGGGCAAAGCTTACGGTAAAACTACTTATCTAATCACTAATTTTAAATCCGTCCCCCGGGGAACGGAAGGGGCTGTTAGTTTAGAGGGAACGCTCGCCGGTTTGCTGGCAGCCACGGCGATTTCCCTGTTAGCATGGGCTATCGGTGCGATCGATCTTCTTGGTGTGTTATGGTGCGTAATTGCGGCATTTATCGCCACCAATATCGAAAGTATCATCGGTGCTACCCTACAAACCCGCTTTCTGTGGTTAACTAATGAATTAGTCAATGTGATCAATACGGTTATCGGTGCGATCGTGGCTATACTGTTAAGCTTGCTCTGGTCTTTCCGCTAAAGTTAAGTGACTAAAAAAATTTTTCAGAGAATATCTATGCTAAAGTGGCGTTTTTGTGCATTTTCCCTGCTGTTACTGCTAATTACTGCCTGTGGGACGGAAAATCAACCTAATTCTAGTTCTAACACCGCAAGTAGTCCCGATGCTGGCCGCTTGCAAACGGTGAAAAATCGCGGTAAGTTAATTTGTGGCATTAACGGAGAAGTGCCGGGGTTTAGCTTTGTTAATGAAAAAGGCGAATATTCGGGCTTAGATGTGCAAATTTGCCGAGCTATTGCGGCGGCTCTCTTTAATGATCCGTCCAAAGTCGAATATCGTAAACTTAGCCCTCAAGAGAGATTTACTGCCGTACAGACGGGAGAAGTGGATATCCTCAGTCGCAACACCACCTGGACGATTAACCGGGATACCGCCCTGGGGATGGAGTTTATCACCCCGGTTTTCTATGATGGTCAGGGAATTATGGCCACGAAAGCCAGTAATGTTAAGAAATTAGAAGATTTGAGCGGAAAGTCCATTTGTGTGCTATCGGGAACCACCACAGAACAAAATCTGGCCGATGCCATGGCAAAAGCGGCAGTTCAAGGCTATAAACCGATCGTTTCCGATGATGTGGAGGCTTTATATACAGCTTATCAGGCGGGGCGTTGTCAGGCTGTCACCTCCGATCGCTCCCAATTGGTGGCCCGGCGCTCGGTTTTTCCCCGACCAGAGGATCATCAATTATTAGAAGTGGTAATATCTAAGGAACCCTTGGCCCCAGCCGTGGCCGATGGTGATCCCCCTTGGTCGAATGCCGTCCGCTCGATCGTTTTTAGTTTAATTCAAGGGGAAGAATTTGGGA
>NZ_JAJTDH010000125.1:0-7441 GCF_021300285.1 Microcystis sp. 49638_E5
CGGCAATAGCTCTTTTTAATTCTCTTGAATCTGGATTCGTTTTAATCCATTTATCTAGTTCCTCGATATCTTTTTTGATTTTCTGAGCCTTGTCCATAATTAAAGTTATTAAAATATTGACTTAGATTATAGCATTTTTTTCAGAAATTGGTTTCCACGTCTCAAATGTAAATGCTATATCCAGTTTTCTTAGCCGGTGTCCGTCAACCCCGATGAATGCCGATAGCCAGTTAAAACCACCAAGATAGGGCGGCGAGAGTAACTAAAGACTATTTTTTTGGTAAGATCAAAGCTAAACTAACCATCACGCCCTCTTGAGGAAAGATTTATTTATGAGCGATATAGGGTTTATTTTGACGATAATCAACAATTTCCTGCAAATTTACTCGGTAATCCTAATTGTTAGGGTTTTACTGACTTGGTTCCAAAATGCCGGTTGGGCCTATCAGATTATGTCTTTTCTCAGTCCGATTACCGATCCCTATTTAAACCTCTTTCGCTCGATTATCCCACCCCTAGGCGGGATGGACTTGTCCCCGATCCTCGCTTTCCTGCTGCTCAACGTCGTTCAGAGTGTCGTAGCCACAGGGGCCAGCAGTCTGGTCAGTAGCAGTTTCTAAATCCGCGGATCCACACTACTGGTAAAACCGGAAGCTTTGAATTTTTCCAGTCGCAAGGGGGTTGGTTGATTGGTAGAAACAGAAATTCTGATCTCGAAATCACTAATCCCCGGTGGCACTTCGGGAATTGCCCCGACTCGGCTACGATTTTGTAAAGCCGGTTCCCCGTTAGCATCGTAAATCCGACCAAAAACATCGGCATCATAGACGGTTTTTCCAGAATTATTTTTAGCTTTGCCGGTGATTAAAAAACAATTAGCCGGAAAACTGGTTCCCCCACTGGTGACACTCCCCTCGGCTAATTCGGGGGGACAGTCTTTATAAGATACATCTAATAGTTGAATTGGGGTCAAAGCTTGAGCAGTAGGGATGATAAGCCAGCTAGACAGCCAGAAAAGAACAGAAAGCAGCAAAACGGTGAGCGAGCGTGGTGTCATAGAAGAGTGATTTTACGGTATGATTTCCCCAATACTTAGATTATCGTGGATCGTCACCCTTTGAAATCAGCTTTTTTAGGACTCTCATGGGAATGGATTCCCACAGACGCTCCCGATAGTTGCGACGGGTTTACCTGTGAGGTAATAGGTGTAGGGCTAATTCATGAATTAGCCCTACAATGGGCGTTGTCAAATTGAAAGATGCTCCGAATCAGCACCGGAACTGAAATTACTTTGATAGCAAGGATTGCATTGCATCTTTACCTATTCTGATCTGACAACGCCGTAAATGAAAGTGAGGATGACTCCCCCCCTGTTAGTTGCCGTATTCGCTTTCAAAACGGTGAAGAATAGGAAATACAAGGAATATATCAGTGGAATCGCCCTAATTGGCGTTTTCTGACCTGAAGGAAGATCACTGCTCGGTTATCGGCTAAAATTTAAGATATGTAAAGAAGGGAGATAAATTTTATGGCCGCTAATGTTGAGATCTATACTTGGAGTTCCTGTCCTTTCTGTATCCGCGCTAAAGCATTACTCAAGAAAAAAGGGGTGGAGTTTACCGAATATTGTATCGATGGTGATGAAAGAGCGCGAGCCAAAATGTCCGATCGAGCCAATGGTCGTACAAGTGTACCACAAATTTTTATAAACGATCAACACATCGGGGGCTGCGATGACATCTATGCTTTAGATAGAAGTGGTGGTTTGGCTCCCCTGTTGCAGAATTAAGGATAAAAACTATTAATGAAACTAGCCTTTATTATCGATCCGATCGAGTATTTAGAGCCGGGCCATGATACCAGTGTAGCTATCATGGAAGCGTCCCAATTATTAGGCCATGAAGTCTGGATGACTTCCATCACTGATCTCAGTGCGATTGCGGGAAAAGCTTGGGCAAAACTAACTAAAATTGAACTGGTTCCCGTGGAGTTAAAAGATAATCATTGGGTGGCTGTATCTCAATGGTATCAAAGACAAGAGACAGTTTTTACCTGCCTAGAAAACTTCGATTTTGTCTGGATGCGAAAAGACCCACCCGTGACGATTGCCTATCTTTATGCCACCTATTTATTAGACCTGATCGACCCCCAAAAAACCCAAGTAATTAACTCAACTAGGGGTTTACGCCATGCCAACGAAAAGTTATACACTATTCATTTTTCTCAGGTAATGCCCGCCACAATTGTTTCCCAAGATAAAGCGACAATTAGGGAATTTGTCAACCAAAAAGGGGCGGCAGTTATGAAACCTTTGGGGGGCAAAGCAGGGGAGGGAATTTTATTTCTTAGTCCCGAAGATCGCAATCTCAATTCAATGATTGAAATTAGCACAAAATGGGGACAAGAACCGGTAATGATTCAAGATTATTTACCAGCTGCCAAAGAAGGAGATAAACGCATTATTGTCCTCAATGGTGAACCGATCGGGGCAGTTAATCGTATTCCCACCGGTTCGGAATTTCGCGGTAATATGGCGGTGGGTGGACGGGTGGCAAAAACAGAAATCACCGATCGAGAATTAGAAATCTGTGCCACTTTAGCCCCAAAATTACGAGAAGATGGCCTATATTTTGTCGGATTAGATGTGATTGGTGGCTATCTGACGGAAGTTAATGTCACCAGTCCCACCGGCATTCGCGAGATCGATCGATTAAACAATCTTAGTTTAGGTCAACAGGTGATTAAATGGCTAGAAAATTTTTCGGGAATTATAAATTCTAAATTATGAATTATGAATTGGGAGTGGGAATTATGAATTATGAATTATGAATTGGGAGTGTAGAGTGGGGAGAATAAATAAAAACAATCTCCTATCTCCTGTCTCCTATCTCCTGTCTCCTATCTCCCGTCTCCTCTCTCCTATAAAAAAAATGAATGCTTTATCAATACCGACGTGGATAGTTCATGTATCGAGTGTCGTAGAATGGATAGCGGCAATCTGGTTAGTCTGGACCTATGGCGACATCAGTAGCGATCGATCGTGGCGAATGTTATCTTGGGGAATGTTACCCGCTTTAATTGGGGCTATGTGTGCCTGTACATGGCATTTTTTTGATAATATCAGTGCCTTATCCTGGTTAGTCACCCTACAGGCAGCCATGACTGTCTTAGGAAATTTTACCCTCTGTGCTGCCGGTTGGTGGCTGTGGCGTTCCAGTAAAATTAGCGTTAACAATGAATAAAGAGAGTTTATTTGCCATTTCCCTGTTTCCCTATCTGGGGTTTCTTTGGTTTGTCACTCGTTCGGGAAAAATGCCCCATTTAGCCCTAATTGGCTTTTATGTGCTGTTAATATTCGTTTTTATCACCATTCCTGCCGGTATCTACGCCAAGATACACTATGGTCAAGAATTAGCCAACGTCGATTGGTTACACGGTAGCGCCGAACTTTTCCTCACCCTCTCCAATATTCTCGTCGTCCTAGGTTTTCGTCAGGCAATTTTAGCCAAAAAGGAAACAGAGAAAGGGGAACAGGGAACAGGGAGCAGTGAACAGGGATAAGGGGTGTGGGGTGTGGGGTGTAGGGTGTAGGGTGTAGGGTGTAGGGTGTAGGGTGTGGGAAGTGGGAAGTGGGGGGTATTTTCAGGGAACAGTGGACAGTGAACAGTAAACAGTAATCAGTGAACTGACAACTCACATCTGATAACTGATAACTGATAACTGATAACTGATAACTGAATTGTGATACAATCGCCCCAAAACGTCCCAGCGTCAGTCAACTATGTACCCGATTACACCGTCCATCAGTGTCAATGAACCAAACCCGCAGGCTGCTATCCAGACTTTATCGGTAGTGGTTCCCATTTATAACGAAGTGGACAGTATCCCCCATCTCGTCGAGAGTATCGCCACGATTTTGCGTTCTTATCAAATTAACTACGAGATTATCTGTGTTGACGACGGTTCTAAGGACGGTTCCACCGAGGTTTTAACTAATTTAGCCAAAAATCGCGATGATCTCAAGGCGGTGATATTGCGACGCAACTACGGACAAACCCCCGCTATGGCTGCCGGATTTAATTATGCCACGGGACAGGTCATCGTTACCCTCGACGGCGATTTACAGAACGATCCCAATGATATACCCCTATTATTGGCCAAATTAGAGGAAGGTTATGACCTCGTGAGTGGCTGGCGCAAAAATCGCCAAGATGACCGGGTAAAACGGCTTTTACCCTCAAAAATAGCTAATTGGATCATAGGAAAGGTAACAGGGGTCAAATTACACGACTACGGTTGTTCTTTGAAAGCCTATCGAGCCGAATTAGTGGCCGATATGAATCTCTACGGGGAATTACATCGCTTTTTACCCGCGTTAGCTTTTATTGAAGGGGCAAAAATAACCGAAATTCCCGTTAATCACCACGCTAGACGGTTCGGACAGAGTAAATATGGTTTAGGTCGCACAATTCGCGTGATTATGGACTTATTTACTGTCTTTTTTATGAAAAAGTTCCTCACCCGTCCGATGCACATTTTTGGAGTCTACGGACTGTTATCCATGGTAGTGGGGATTATTTTAGGCACTTATCTGACTATTCTCAAACTCGGTTTCGGACAAGAAATCGGCACTCGACCTTTGTTAATCCTGGCCGTGTTATTCTTTTTAACTGGGGTACAATTACTCTGTTTTGGTCTTTTGGCAGAAATTTTGATGCGAACTTACCATGAATCCCAAAAACGTCCTATCTACCGCGTTCGTACTGTTGTCGGGGATAGGGGATTTTTCAGTGAGCAGTAAACAGTAAACAGTGAGCAGTAATCAGTGAAAAGACATCTCGGAACTTGCCACTTAATATTGTTCACTTAAAACTCAAATCTGATAACTGATAACTGATAACTGATAACTGAAAAAAATATGACTATTTGGGAACTTGATTTTTATTCGCGGCCGGTGCTGGATGAAAATAATAAAAAAAGATGGGAATTATTAATCTGTGAAACTCCGGCAACAATCGATCGCTCCTCCGATACAATATTTAAATATGCCAGTTATTGTCCTAATACTATGGTTAATTCCCAATGGTTGGGAGAGGCAATTACTGCAGCTATCAAGGCAGCGGGGGGAACTCCCAAAAAAATTCGCTTTTTCCGTCGTCAGATGAATAACATGATTAGCAAAGCTTGCGAGGATATCGGTATTCCCGCTTCCCCTAGTCGTCGCACTCATGCTCTCACTAGATGGATAGAAGAAAGAATGGTTAATTTCTACCCTCAAGAAGTTGGTTATGATCAAAATTTAACTAAAACCGCTTCCGTGAATTATCCTCCTTTAAATGCTGTTCCCCTTCCCGATGCTGTCCGGGGAGATAAGGCAGATAAATGGGCCTTTGTCACGCTAGAATTGTCTTCTTTTAATGATTTAAAAGATTGGGATATTAGCTTCGGAGAAAATTTGCCCATACTAGGAATGGGATTAGATGAGAATCTAAAAATCCCCGGTTTAGTTATTTTTTCCCCCCGTGCTTTACCATTAGCTGGTTGGATGTCAGGGTTAGAAATGGCCTATTTAAAGTTAGAAACTGGTTCTCGTCCTCTGCTACGTTTAGAAACGGGTGCTAGTGATAGCTGGATTCTCGTCAACGTCACTAATGCCGAGACTTTAAACGAAGCCAAAAACTTTGAAGAAGCTAAACAAAAAGCCAATAATCTGCATTTTTTAGCCATTCAATCTAACCCTGAATCGGAATCCTTCGCTGGTTTTTGGCTACTACAAGAAGGCTCTCAAGAGTAAAGTTTAGTCAAGGTGGATTGAAAACCCACCCCTAGGGAATTAACTTAAAAACATTGTCCAGTCCAGCTACCGTGTAACCCGTAGGGAATATGGTGTTTAAGATGGATAACTGCTAGGGAATTAGTAATATCTTTAGCATCTAAGATTACCACATTTGATCGATGATTGGCCGCATCGTAAGTAACTACCAATAACCAACCATCATCCTCAGCAATTCCATCGGGTTTAGGCACAAAAATTGGTTCACCCGCAAATCCCCGGGGAGCAAAAGAATGTAATTGTTTTTCTCCCGTTAATAGGTCCAGTTTTAAGATTGCTTGCAAAGGAGCATTACCAGTGGCATGATGAGCGGCAGCGATGTATAAATAACGGTAATCTCGACCAACTTTTGCAGGATTGATGCTGGGAAATTCACAACAATGCTCTAGAATACATTCTCTTGTAACCGTATTTTCTGATAAATTTAGTGTAAATCGCCACAGATGTCCGGGTGCTAAACTATCAAAATCTACCGATTGAAAATTGCTATTTGAATCCAGTTGTGGTAAGGATTGATAACAAATAGAATCAATATAAATTTTCTCCCCTTGTTCAAAAGCATTGCTATGGTGGAAGACAAAACCTGATGGAGTTTCTAAAACTTTCACTTCTCTTTTGTTAGGATCCCGGGGGATAATAATAATCTTAGTTAACTTGTCCGGTTGATTGATGACGCATTCTCCCGCACCTTTTAACCCAAAAAGAAAGGGAAAAGGATTATAACCAACCGGGTTTTGGAAAAAGATAGCGTAGTGGGGAGTAATAACAAAATCGTGGATAAAACAAAAGCCCGGTATACTGTGGGTATGACGACGTAATAACTTACCCGTGGGACTAATTTCGTAGAGAGTAATAGCACTCGACAAACCCGTTTTAATGGCAAAATTTACCAGACAAGGTTGATAATTATCGAAGATACAAGCGGGATCGATGCGAGGATGAGCGGCAAAAGAATCGCCTTTTTCTAAGATACCATCGAGATAGTCTAAACCAATAGTATCAAGGGTTTTAGCATCGAGGCGATGGGGTTCGGCCGCTTCCCAAAGTGCCAGTAATTTATCACCCCAGTAGATAACATTAGTATTAGCAATATTTTTCAGACGCAAATCAAAAGCATTGCCGAAAATTCCCCCCGGTTTTTTCGTGCCGAAAACACCGCGATAAAGGGGTTTTCCCGCTTTCTGTTCCTGGAGATAACCCTCAGTTTTCACAAAACGATTACGATAATGTACGCGGCCATGGTTGAAGCTAATCGCGCTGATCATACCATCCCCATCAAAGGGATGAGCGATCGCAGTGCCGGCGATATCCAGTAAACCGGGGCCGTTTTTAAAGACTGTACCCTGTAAATCGGGGGGAATTTGCCCCTCAATGTCTTCTACCTCGTAATCGTACTCGTTAGGTTGGGATTGATAGCCTTTTTGCCAATCCTGACGATTATAGGATTTTTCGCCAATTGTCGGAGTTAGTACCATGGTAGTTTTAGGTTTGAATTATTAGGGGTCGAGAAGGTCGTCACCGACCTCCCCTCCCATTCAGAACCGTGCGTGAGACTTTCGCCTCACACGGCTCCTAGTTTGACTGTTCCCTTGTTAAGGATACAGCTTG
>NZ_JAJTDH010000003.1:0-70400 GCF_021300285.1 Microcystis sp. 49638_E5
ATCCAATAAACGCTTGGGGAGAGAATACCTCTACTTTTTCAGAAGCAATTCTGTCTAAGCAAGTAATCTCTGTGAACCAAGAATCCCCGTCTCTTTAGAGCGGGGAGTGTCAACGTCTTTTTAGCAATTTTTAGCTGATCAGCACTGGTTCTGTCTCTGTCAAAGTTAAATCCACTCCTCTTCATCCCCTTTGTTTACCTCCCGATCTTGGTTTTGATCTTGGGCGGGGGGTGTAATAATCCGATAATTGACATCGTACACTTGATCGGCCTTTTCCCCGCGAGTCTGTTTGGCTGTGCGGTAACTATAGGAATAAACCGAGCCGGTTTGAGAACTGTCACTAGGAGGCTTGACAAAATCAACTTTTTCCCTATCAGCCACCCTAGGCGGGAATTCTTCCCGCTCCTGAATGATCGTCGGTTTTTCGGGGGGTGTATCAAAATTCCAATCATCACCGCTATCTCTTTCCCAATCGTTACTCGGTGGAGACGGAGCAGAATCTTGAATATAGGTAGGTCGGGGAGATGGCGGTGGGACTGTAGGATTATTTCCTATACGAGGGGAAGCTTTTGGGGCAGCCACAGGACGACCAAAACTATAGAGAAATTGCAGGGTTAAACCACTGATAATTCCCGCTAGGGTAAAAAGTAACACCCAGACCGCTAGGGGCAGTTTTACCGTCATAATACCGCCAAAAAAGACCAAAGTGATCGCCCCCAGATTCTGCCAGATCAGTAATCCGCCCACAGCGATCGCAAATAAGACCATAATCCAGCCCATTTTTACCTCCCTTGATTCAGTGATTCAGTAAACAGTGATCAGTAAACAGTGATCAGTGATCAATCACTAAGGGACTTGCGTGGGAATAATATCCCAATCGATCGGAGGGCGCAAGCTTTGCGCCCCTACAGTAACGGATTTTGTCCACAATGTAGGGGCGAACTGCGTTCGCCCAAAAGGTACGTTTTTATGTCAAGCTATTTTGAAAGCCTTGCTAGAAACCAGTTTTATGGATAAGTATAATTACTCACTTGCATAAATGAGATGCTTTCCCACTAACCACTAACCACTGTCCACTATCCACTGATCACTGATAACTGATAACTGTTAATGTCCTTGCCAGCGATTAATGGCCACACAATCGATATCTAACTGATCGAGAGTACGAGCGATGACAAAATCGACCAAATCCTCGATCGATTGGGGATGGTGATACCATGCCGGTATTGCTGGCACAATTCTAACGCCCGCCTCGGCTAAAGTGGTTAAATTACGCAGATGAATTAAACTAAAAGGGGTTTCTCGCGGCACTAAAACCAATTTTCTGCCCTCCTTAATCTGCACATCCGCCGCTCTTTCTAGCAAATCGGAACTTAACCCCCCCGCTAATTTAGCCACTGTACTCATGCTACAGGGAATAATTACCATACCAAGGGTGCGATAGGAACCACTGGCGATCGTTGCCCCCACATCCCCCCAACGATGACAGCGTAATTTTCCCCTTTCCATCACCCCGCATTGGCTGCGCCAAAATTGTTCTTGCAGTTCCGGTTCTGGAGGCATCCGCGTCTGATCTTCCGCTTGCCAGACAGTGTAAGCTGATTTGGAAGCCACTAGATCGATCGTGTAGTCGGCTAAAAGTAGATATTTGAGGGTACGCACGGCATAAATCAGCCCTGATGCCCCCGTAACGCCCAAAATTAGCGGTTTAGATAATTCCTTCAAGCTCTAATTCCTCGATCAATTGTAATCCTCTCGGGTCGCCCACTTTTAATAAAGCACCTCTCGCATCTTCCTTGACACCTAAATCCTCATCTTCCACCAAGGCCTCGATCAAAGCATCGATCGCCGTGGCATAAATCACATTGAAGGGCAATTCTCGGCATAATTGACCAATTGACCAAGCGCAATTACTCCGCACCGCTGCGATTAAATCTCGGCGCAATCCTTCAATTAAAGGCGGCAACACGGTGATGATATCTTCATAATTGACCTTGGCAATCTGGGCCAAACTACTGGCGGCCCATAATCGCACCGCCGAAATATCGGTTTTGAGAGCATGAACCAAAGGCTCGATCGCTCTGCGGTCGCCACAGTTACCCAGGGCCCAAACTACCCCTTTTCTGACGTAACCATTCCAATCTCTGGCCAGTAGATCGATTAAAGGCTCCACGGCGCTAAGACTGGGATTTCGGCCCAAAGCGTAGGCGACACTGACACGCACTAGGGGACAGACATCGCTTAACATCTCTAGTAAAGGAGCGATCGCTCTTTCGTCACGCAATTCACAAAAGGCGCGGGCCGCGATCATTCTCTCGCTCAGATGATCAGAAGTAAGCAATGAGAGCATTTCCTCTGGATCGGGGGGGATTTCCGCTGCTTGATCCGGATCGCTCCCATCGAGAGGATTATTTAAGGAGTTGCTAGGGTCTAGGATTTCATTGTCGTACATACTTGTTAGATTATCTTAATCCGTGACCGCTTACGTCAAGCCCAAAATCAAAAAGTAATTGCTGGTTCGGGAGACTTATCAGTTATCAGTGAACTGAAGATCCAAATCCGAGCGAAGATAGGCAGCCCGTATCATCACTGATAAGCTAAGACGCATTCTCACCGCCTATTCTTGCATTTACAAAACCTAGCAGACTAGAAAGTAAATACAGGGCAAATTTTGGTGTTTTTCCGATGCCAAGACGCGGATTTGAACCGCGGACACGAGGATTTTCAGTCCTCTGCTCTACCAACTGAGCTATCTCGGCGTTTTTCAGTCCTTTCTCAAGATAGCACGCCCTCGAAATAATTGCAAGGTTTTTTTCTAAAAAGTTTTCCCCTCGACTAGATTGGCAAGGTGAGGGTAAAAGTGGTGACAGCGTTGGCACTGGTGACATCGATGGTAGCATTCAGGGGTTTAATCAGTTTGCCGACCAAAGCTAAACCTAAACCGGTGCCACTGTAGCGCCAGGGATCTTGGTTAGGAATGCGATAAAAAGGGGCAAATATTCTTGATAATTCCTCTAGGGCGATTTCTACTCCTAAATTGCTCACACTAATTAATATTTGCTCATCCGCACGCCAGACATTTACCCTAATTATTCCCTGCTCCGGAGTATATTTAGAAGCATTGGTCAGTAATTCCGCTATGATGCGCTCAATATGACACAGACTGCTGTTAATCTCCGGTATATCCCCATCTATATCTAAAATTAACTGCTGTTGTCGCTCGCGGGTGAGAGTGCGAAAAGGTTCCACTAATAAGGGTAGCCAAGAAAGTAAGTCGATCGCTTCCATCGCCGGGGGTTCGGTTTCCGCATCCAGATAGGTTAAAGTCAACAGATCATTAACTAACTTACTCTGACGTTGAGATTCAATGTTAAGAATTTGCAACAGTTCACCGATCGAATCCTCTGGAGCGATCTCGATCCCTTGATCTTCTAGGAGACTCTCTAGGGTTTCCACCGCTAGACGAATGCTGGTAATCGGGGTTCGCAGTTCATGGGAAAGGGTTTTCAGGAATTCGCTTTTTAATCTTTCCAGTTTTTCTAGTTCCCGCACTTGTGCTTGGGAAGATTCGTAAAGTCGCGCCTGTCGAATAGCGATCGCACATTCGGTGGCAATATGTTGAATCAAATTAGTTTCTAAGGAGTTAAAAATATGATTAGCTGGTCGAATTAGCCAAAGATTGCCCAAAAAACCCTTATCGTCAAAGATAGCACAAGCGCAACGGTTAACACGACCAATTTGCGGATTACCAAGGGGAAGACGATCAACAAATTGTAAAATTTGTTTGTGCAGCAGCGGTTGATAGATTTCGGGAAAATCGCTAATTTGACGGGTAATTCCCTGACAGATAAGCTTTTGAGTGGTATATTCGTGGACAATAGTAGCTTTGCTGCGACTGGGATCGTAAAGCTCAATTTGGGCCCTTTCTACGGGTAAAACCTGCACTAATTCCCTAGTGGTGGTTTGCAGAATATGATTTTCATCGAGACTATCGCGAATTTTTTCGGTAATCCGTCCGATTAAGGCTTCATACTTCAAACTCATCTGCAATTCGGCGGTTCTTTGCTGAACCTCCGATTCTAGAGCAGTATTCAAGCATTTTACCCGTTGGTGCAGTTCTGCTTGTTGAATGGCAATTCCCACTTGAATGGCTAATTGTTTGAGTAGATCGATTTCTTGGGATTGCCAAGGGCGAGTTTTTTGGCAATTCTGGGCAATTAGTAACCCCCAGAGTTGGTTATCGCAGATAATCGGCACCACCAAGTTAGCCTGTACTTGCAAAGAAGTAAGTAAGTTGCGATAACAGGGATCAAGTCCCGAATTATGGACATTTTCAATAACTTGAATCCTGCCGCGACGATAATTTTCCAGACGTTCTGGGGATAAATTAAAACAGGGATCCTGGATCCTGTTTCCTAAGACAGAATTAATCCTCGCAGTATGGGATTCCACCACAATCATGCCACTATGATCGGGGAATAAACGATAAATTAACACTCGATCGCAGTTGAGAAATTGTCGCACTTCTTTAACAGTTCTTTGCAAAATGCGATCAAGATCCAACGATTGCCGGATTCTTTCCTGCATTACCCCCAGTAGTTGTTCCCGTTCTGCTTGTAATCTTAAAGCTTCTTCGGCCTGTTTGCGTTCGGTGATATTGGTACTGGTTCCCACTAAACGATAGATGCTCCCATTGTCATCCCGTAGGGGTGTTAAAGTCGTTAGCCACCAGTAGGGTATATTTTGAAAAGGTAAATACTGTTCGTAGGAAATAGTCGTTCCGTAACGTACACAGTCACTGTAGTGTTGCCGCACACTACGCGCATCATCGGGGGGAAGGATTTGTTCGGGAGTTTTGCCTTTAATATCTGATGAGCGCAATCCTGTCCAGCATTCATGAACGGGGTTTGCTCCCACATAGCGAAAATCTCTATTTTCCAGCACGTCCACCACAAAAATCGACGCTTGCACGGAATTAAATATACTACGCAGAAACTGCTCGGAATCCTCCTCTTTTAGCTGTGCATCCAACTCGGTATCGATTTCTGACGGCTGCTTTTCCATAAGAGCCTCCCATTATGCTAATTGGTGGATTTGGATCGATAATCACAAAATCGTCGGCTACTCCTAGAGCGATTTAATTATTTCTTAAGATCCTCGCACAAGTTTTCCTATCCGCTGCCGATTCCGATATATTTCTTTGCAAAAACGAGAAAGCGACCCCAATATACTGAGATCAGTTATCAGTTATCAGTTATCAGTTATCAGTTATCAGTTATCAGGTTTAAGTTTTAAGTTAAGTAGCTGGTTATAATTAAATTAAAAATGGATTTTAGGTTCGATCCCCCCTGCCCCCCTTGATAAGGGGGGCATCTGACAACTTTTAACGCCTACCTACTTAAGTAGCTAGACACAATTAATTACACATATCCAATTACTTCTTCCATGAGTGCCTATCCTCACCAAGAAGTTAATTTTGTGCTATTACTTATCAAATACAGCGTTTCTTATCAAGAGGAAGCATAACCTAATTTGGCATCGACGACCGGCTCTCCAAAAGGAGAACCTCCTACCCCACCATTAGGATAACTGTTTTAATTAGCCAATTATTTTCAGTGATCACTGTTCACTGATTACTGATTACTGATCACTGAATTTAGGCTTCTTGGTTGACAAAAGGCAATAAAGCCATTAAACGGGCCCGTTTCACCGCTTCAGTTAAATCTCGCTGTTGTTTAGAAGTTAAACCGGTGATACGTCTAGGCAAAATTTTGCCGCGTTCGGTGATGAATTTGCGGAGGAGTTCGGTGTCTTTGTAGTCAATCGGTTGACTAGGGGAGATGGGAGAGAGACGTTTACGATAGTAGCTCATAGATTTGTAAAGATTGCTTGACTTTTTAACTAAAGTGTGTTTACTTAATTTCCTTGTGGACGGTGTGCTTATTGCAGTGGGGACAGTATTTCTTGATTTCCAGTCTGCCGGTGGTATTGCGACGGTTTTTGCTGGTGGTGTAGCGAGAAACGCCGGGGGTACGCTTATCGGGATTACTGCGGCATTCCGTGCATTCTACAGTGATGATCAGGCGAACGCCTTTTTTACTAGCCATAACAACAGGGGATCGGGTAAATTTACACGCAATCGATCATTATGACATATCTAGGGCCTTTTAGGCAAGAGCGGCCGGGACGAACCAGGGGAATTGTCGGCTAAAAAGTTGAGTTTGGGATGAAATCCAGCACAAAAAAGCTAGAATAATCACAGCAGTTGGCGAGGATGAGGAAAATGACGGTAAGATTGGGTAAACCGATTTTAGTGACGGGGATAGGCATTACCATCGCTTTCACCCTGGGGGAAACTCTCAATAGTACAGTGAGCGAAGTCGGTTCCTGGGGTATTTTAGGTGCGTTTGCTCTTGGCGCTGGTATCTGGTTCTGGCAAAAACCCAACGCGAAAATCGATTTTTCCCCTCCCACTCCCCTGAGTCTAGAAAAGGTTAAACAAGCGATTACCAAGGCCGAGAAGATAATTAATTATCTGGCCAAAGAAGACCCCCATCAAGACTTAACCCCACTCAAAACCACTTTAACCCAATTAAACCAAGAATTTAGTCGCCAAGACCTGAAAATTGCCATTACCGGTGCTAGAAAAACTGGTAAAACTGCCTTAAAAAAACTACTAGAAACCGGCAACTTTGGAGAATCTATCGCTTTTCTGGAAACGGAACCCCTTCTGACTCTCGACTGCACCGCTAACCAGCAAAAGTCCCTAGCAGCCGACTTAGTTTTGTATCTTATCAATGGGGATTTAACCGATTCCGAATGGCAAATCCTCCAGCAATTCGATCGAATGCACCAGCGTGTTATTCTGTTACTGAATAAACAGGATCGTTTACCCGCCGAAACCAGAGAAGAAATACTCCTTTCCCTGAAACAAAGACTAAAAGAAACTATTCCCGCTCATCATATTTTAGCCATAGCCGCTGCCCCTGAACCCCTAAAAGTTCGTCAACATCAAAGCAATGGAGAAATCAAGGAATGGACGGAACCTCAAACGGTAGTTATCGATCCTTTAGATAATCATCTCCGAAAAATTATCGAACAAGAAAAGTCCGAATTAGTTCTGGGAACTATCTGGAGACAAGCGCTAGAATTAGCCAAGGAAACCAAACAATTACTCAATCAATCCCGACGCAAAAAGGCTTTACCTGTTATCGAACAATACCAATGGATAGCCGCTACTGCCACTTTTGCTAATCCTCTCGCGGCCCTAGATTTAGTTTTAGCGGCAGCTACTAACGCTCAAATGTTAGTGGATTTAGGGGGAATTTATCAACAAAAAATGTCCCTTGAACAAGCAAAAACAGCCATGGCCACCCTGGGGAAAATGATGGTACAATTGGGCATGGTAGAAGTGACAACCCAGGCATTAGGAACAATTCTCAAGGGAAATGCGATTACTTATATTGCCGGTGGTACAGTGCAGGGAATCGGGGCAGCCTATCTAACTCGTTTAGCTGGTTTAAGTTTAGTTGAATATTTTCAAGAACAGGAAATTAACGAGCAACTGAATAATGATTGGAATTGGACGAGTTTGCAGAATAAAGTTAAACAGGTCTGGGAACAAAATCAGCGCCTAGCATTTTTACAGGATTTTGTCAAGCAAACGAGCGCTCGTTGGTCGGCATTTTCTGGTTAAAAAATGTAGTTAAGAACTGGGAAAAGATAAATGCTGACGCAGCACATCCCAGCGCGAACAATCCCAATAATCGATATGAGAAATAATCAGATTATTGTCATCGAGAGTTAATTGGCTGCGTCCAGAAATAGCGATGCGGGGCCGCCAAGGTAAAGGAGTTGTCCAGTGCAATGTCCAACGGGTATTAATAATATTTCCCTGCTGTTCAATTGCGTGGACATCCATCTTGATAGCTTGGAACCATTGACCCATAAAACCAATCATTTCCCGATAGCGTTTAATCCCCCGAAATTGATTGAGAGGGTCTTGAAAATAAACGTCATCAGCATAAATATCATAGGTTTGATCGAGGGGAAATCTTTGATAATCTTGCTGCAAAATAGCGATAATATCCATAAAATAAGTAATTAGTTATAATTAAATTGAAGATAGATTTTGCCTTTGATCCCCCCTGCACCCCTTGATAAGGGGGGTATCTGACAATTTTTAACAGCTACCTACTTGGCAAATTATTCCCGATAGCTATTGCCTTTTTTCACTGCTGAGGGGTCACTGTTAACTATTAAAAGATCACTCCCGTCAAACTAAAGGGACGGACTTCGGTAATTTTAACCTTAACAAATTTGCCGCGCAATTCCTCAAGATTTCCCGTAAAGAAAGTTAAGCGATTGCCTCTAGTTCTTCCCATAACTTGACTAGCATCTTTAGGGTTAACTTCTTCCACTAAAATTTCCTCAATTCTGCCTAAATATCTTTGGGAACGTTCGGCGGCTTTTGTGGCCACTAAATGATTTAATCTTTGTAAGCGATCGCTTTTTACCTGCTCACTTAATTGATTATCCCAAATAGCGGCCGGAGTGCCTGGACGGGGAGAATAGGCCGCCGTATTTAATTGATCAAAACCAATCTCATCGACTAATTTTAAAGTATTCTCGAACTGTGCCTCTGTTTCTCCGGGGAATCCGACAATCGCATCGGCACTAATGGCAGCATCTGGCATTAAATCGCGAATATTAGCAATAATTTGTCGGTATTTTTCCTGAGTATAGCCCCGTTTCATCGCCTTGAGAATATCATTATCCCCCGATTGAAAAGGGATATGAAAATGTTCACAAACTTTAGGTAATTCCTGACAAGCTTTAATTAAACGTTCGGTAAAATAGCGGGGGTGACTGGTGGCAAAACGGAGACGTTCAATGCCGGCCACATCGTGAATGTAGTAGAGTAAATCGGTGAAATTGTGCAGATGTCGGCCGCTTGCCGTCACTCCGGGTAAATCCCGTCCGTAGGCATCGATATTTTGACCTAAAAGGGTGATTTCTTTATAACCCTGTTGTCCTAATTGTGCCATTTCTGCTCGAATTGCCGCAGGAGTGCGAGATTGTTCCACCCCGCGCACCCCCGGAACCACACAATAGGTACAGCGTTCATTACAACCATAGATGACGTTCACCCAAGCGGTAATATTACTATCCCGGCGCGGTTTGGTGATATCTTCCATGATGTGGATGGGTTCGGTGGCCACCACCTGGGAACCGTCAAAAACTTGTTGTAATAAGTCTCCCAAGCGATTTGCGTGTTGGGGACCGATAATTAAATCCACTTCGGGAACCCGTCTTAATAATTGTTCCCCTTCCTGTTGGGCCACGCAGCCAGCGACCACTAGAGTAAGATCGGGTTGAGTTTGTTTGCGTTTAGCCTGTCTACCGAGATAGGAATAAACCTTCTGTTCGGCATTATCGCGAATTGTACAGGTATTGTAGAGGATTAAATCGGCTTCGTTGGCATCCTCAGACCATTGAAACCCCAAATCTTCTAAAATACCCGCCATGCGTTCGGAGTCAGCCTTATTCATCTGACAACCAAAGGTGGTGATATGGTAACGACGTGGGGATTTATTCATGATGCTGGCTACAGAAACAAGAGTGCAGGTTTCTATTTTAGGCTATTTATTCTCTGACTTGAAAGAAGCGGTCGGCGGTCGGCAGGATTCAGTTATCAGTTATCAGTTATCAGTTCACTGAGAAAACACCCTACACCCTACACCCCACACCCCACACCCTACACCCCACACCCCACACCCTACACCCCACTTCCCACTCCTCAGAATTAGACCTAAAGCATACTCAGCCATACAAGCAAAGAAAAACGAAACTTTTGCTTTGAGGATATCTCCTGACTGGTAGGATAAAAATAAACCATAACTAGGCAGTTTAACCTCCACACCCCAGAGGCCACACCTTTAATCATCAAAGGAAAAATATTTATATGTCTAAAAATCAAGTGTTCGACTTCTTCGCCTTAGCCGCTAAAAACGAAGAATTGGGTCAAAAAATGCGCTCAACCCAAGATCCTCAGCAATTACTAGAGATAGCTCGCTCGCAAGGCTTCGATTTCTCCCGTCCTGAATTAGAAGCAGCACTTAAATCCTTGCACGAGAGTCCCGACTTTTTCCAAAAGTTAGCTCATGCAGTGTTAGAAGTTTTCAGCCCTAACCACGATAATTATCCCTCGATCGGTGTCCAACCCTACGAAGGTGAGATCGATCGCTAGAATCAGTCATCAGTGATCAGTTACCAGTGATCAGAGGTGAGTTTTCATTTCACTGTTTACTAATCACTGAAAAAGGCTCCCCTCTCTCCCCAATTCATAGGGAGCATCCCACTAAGCATTTCGCATCTAAGTACAATTGCTTATGGCAAAATTGGGATGCTTCCAATTCATAATTTATAATTCATAATTTATAATTCCCAGAACTACCGAAAAGGCTTGCCATCTAAGCATTTCGCATCTAAGTATAATTGCTTATGGCAAAAGTGGAATGCTCCCAATTCATAATTCATAATTCATAATTTATAATTCCCACTCCCCTCACCCCACTCCCCCACCCCAGCCGTATATAGTATAAAAAAATTATAAAAAAGCCGAAATCAGGGAAAATAGGCTTTTATCTGCCAATAAATCCGGCAGAGACAAGCAAGCCGCCAAGAGAAAACTTAAAGCGGAAATCGGCTCATAGCAAAGGTTTTAGCTGTAGATCTCCTGAGAATTGCTGAGGCTGATGGGCGAAGTCAAGGAATGATTAACTTTCGTTAACCTGAAGATGAGAAATAATCATAATGTTTTATATTGTCAAAGGTGTCATAGTTTCCTATGCTTTTTTTAGGTTGATAATTTTGCCTGACTCGTCAAATTTTTACCAACCAGCCCTAGAAAATAAAATTAGTGGATGAAAACGGTCACGATCGAGATAAAATTTAGGATGGTCTTACCCCCACCTTGCCACGATCCCGACTGCCACCAAAGCTAGAGCAGGAAAAGTAACAAGGAAAGAATTTGACTGAAACAAAATTGATAACGCTAACGAGATTAATAGTTTAGTTTGGCTTGACAAGCGAGGAACAAAAAAATGCCAATTGCAGTAGGAATGATTGAAACCCTAGGATTTCCCGCCGTTGTGGAAGCGGCCGATGCCATGGTCAAAGCCGCCAGGGTGACTCTAGTGGGTTACGAAAAGATCGGTAGTGGTCGCGTCACTGTCATCGTCCGGGGAGACGTTTCAGAAGTGCAAGCTTCTGTGGCTGCCGGAGTGGAAAACGCCAACCGGGTTAACGGAGGACAAGTGCTATCTACCCATATCATCGCCCGTCCCCACGAAAACCTCGAATACGTGCTGCCCATTCGCTACACCGAAGAAGTAGAGCAATTCCGCAGCTATTAAACACCGTTGATCGGGGTCAGCATCTATAGAGTCGAAGAAAGCCAACCATTAGGAGACAAAAATATTATGTCAATTGCAGTGGGCATGGTGGAAACCTTGGGTTTCCCGGCCGTTGTCGAGGCGGCTGATGCCATGGTAAAAGCCGCCCGCGTAACCCTAGTAGGTTACGAAAAAATTGGTAGTGGTCGCGTCACCGTCATCGTCCGGGGGGACGTTTCGGAAGTACAGGCCTCCGTATCGGCGGGGACAGAAGCGGCATCTAATCGTGTTAAAGGTGGTCAAGTCCTCTCGACCCACATCATCGCCCGTCCCCACGAAAACCTCGAATACGTTCTTCCCATCCGTTATACAGAAGCCGTGGAACAGTTTCGTGAAAGTGTTAACCCGCAACCTTTAAGACGAATCTAGAGCGCAACTAACTTTTAGTGTAAACAAATTCCATGCAAATTGCCAAAGTTTGCGGAACCGTCGTTAGCACCCTGAAACCGCGCAGTATGACGGGAGTGAAACTTCTGCTTTTGCAATTCATCGACGCACAGGGGCAACTTTTGCCTAAATACGAAGTAGCGGGTGATATTGTCGGAGCGGGGCTTAATGAATGGGTGCTAGTGTCCCGGGGAGGAGCGGCTCGTATCGAAGACGGTCAGAACAATCGCCCCCTTGACGCGATGGTGGTGGGGATTATTGACACTATAACCGTAGAAAATCGCACCCTCTACAGCAAGAGAGACGAATTTCGTCAATCCGGTTAGAAATCGATAGGACCCAAACACAGTTAATTAACAACCAGCCAGCCAAATTCAGTATGGAGGAAGACTAACTATGGTCGTCCGCACAACGGCGGCTAGTCCGAAAAAGCGGACCAAATCCCCAGAGGAAACGCGCATAGACGAGAGTGCCAAAGTCCACACCTTCTCTAACCTCAGTGGCGCTATCGAGATCGGGGCGCGAGTGGTGATCGCTCCGGGGACTTCCATCCGCGCCGATGAAGGAACCCCCTTTCACATTGGCGACGACAGCAAAATTCAGGACGGAGCAATCATCCACGGTTTAGAAAAAAGCCGTGTGGTGGGAGATGACGGCCGAGAATATTCGGTGTGGATCGGCCGGGGCAGCTGCATCACCCACATGGCACTCATTCACGGGCCTGCCTATGTGGGCGATCGCTGCTTTATCGGTTTTCGCTCCACCGTCTTTAATGCCCGCATCGGGGCCGATTGCATCGTCATGATGCACGCCCTCGTTCAAGACGTGGAAATCCCCGCCGGTAAATTCGTGCCATCCGGTTCCGTGATCACCAGCCAACAACAGGCCGACCGCTTACCCGATGTCACAGAAATCGATCGAGCCTTCACTCGTCACATTGTCGATATCGACCTCGCCCCCAGCGTCCCGGTCAAAGCCCACAGCCCAGCGACTCCTGCACCGGCAGCCGCTATAAACATCGCTAATGAGACGCTATATAGAAATTCGGTGACACCTATGAGTTTAAATACAAACATTCGAGCGCAGGTTCGCTCCCTCCTCTCCCAAGGCTACAAGATCGGCATCGAATACGCTGACAAACGCCGCTTTAAAACCAGTTCTTGGTTAAGTGCCGGCTTTATCGACGGCGGCCGCGAAGAACAGGTATCCCAATCCCTAGAAGCCTCCCTCAGAGACCTACAAGGCGAATACGTCCGCCTGATCGGAGTCGATCCCGCCGCTAAACGGCGCATACTGGAAATGATTATCCAACGCCCCGAAGACACCCCCGGAGAACCAGCCCGCACCACCACCGCCGTCCACGGCGGTCATGGCAACGGTAACGGCCATTCCGACCTGTCGGTACAAGTGCGTTCCCTGCTGGCCCAAGGACTGAAAATCGCCACCGAACACGCGGATAAACGCCGGTTTAAAACCAGTTCTTGGTTAACTGGACCTGCGATCGAAACCAAGAGCGAAGCGGGCATCATTCGCGATATTGAAGCGATCGTGACTGAAAATAGCGATGAGTACGTCCGCCTGATCGGGATCGACCCGCACGCGAAAAAACGCGTCGTCGAAATGATTATTCACCGCCCCGGCGGCACCCCCGCTAGTAACGGCAGCGGCAAAGCCAGCAGCTACAGCGCCCCCGCTAGTAACGGAGCCAGTCATAGCAGCAGTGGTAGCTTAAGTGGGGAAACGATCGCTCAAATTCGTTCCCTGCTTGCCCAAGGCTACAAAATCGGCACCGAACACGCGGATAAACGCCGGTTTAAAACCAGTTCTTGGCAGAGTTGCGCCCCGATCGAAAGCAATCGCGAATCCGATGTAATTACTGCTTTGGAAGATTGTTTACGCGAGCATAGCGGCGAATACGTCCGCTTACTCGGTATCGATGCTAAAGCCAAAAAACGGGTTTTAGAAACAGTGATCCAGCGTCCCGATGGTTCGGTGGCTAGTAATGGCAACGGTAAAACCGCCACCGTTGCTGAACCGAGTTTCAAAAGCTATGCTTCTGGCTCCTCCGGCGGCGGTACTGCCACTTTAACCAGTACCTTAACGGCGGAAACGATCGCTCAGATTCGTTCTTTATTGAACCAAGGTCACAAAATCGGGGCCGAACACGCGGATAAACGTCGTTTTAAAACCAGTTCTTGGCAAAGCTGCACCCCGATCGATAGCAGTCGCGAATCCGATGTGGTGGCCGCTTTAGAAACCTGTCTGCGCGACCATCAAGGGGAATACGTTCGTCTGATCGGGATTGACTCCCAAGCGAAACGCCGTGTTCTCGAATCGATTATTCAACGCCCTTAATTTCAGGACTCGGCGATCGGTGAAGGGAGATAGGTGTTAGGTGTTGGCAGACCGGGAAAAATACCGGAAACTCTAACCCCTACCCCCTAACCCCCGCTCACTGATCACTGATCACTGAGTAACTGTCAATTATGTCCTTACCCCCCGTTCAACCTATTAGCCGCTCGGAATTCTATGTCAATGGTGATGTCACCATTCATGAGAGTGCGATCGTGGCTCCGGGGGTGATTCTCCGAGCAGCCCCCAATAGCCAAATAATTATCGGTGCGGGTGCTTGCCTGGGTATGGGAACAATTTTAACCGCCTATCAGGGTGTGATTGCTATCGGTGCAGGGGCAATTTTAGGTACAGGTGTTCTAATGGTCGGTCAGGGTGAAATCGGTGAAAATGCCTGTATTGGTTCAACCACAACGATTTTTAATGCTTCTGTGGCAGCGATGTCGCTCGTGCCGTCTGGCTCCCTGATCGGAGATACTTCCCGTCAAATTACCATCGAGGTGTCAGCGACCCCATCGGAACCGGAAAGACCCCCTTTACCGGAACCGCAACCCGTAGTCAGTCAAGTGTCCCCAGTGCCGTCCATGGAGGAAGTGGTCGCCGAAACCGTGGCCAGTCCTTGGGATGGCGAGGAAACGGTGGCCGAGGCCAGTCCTGCGGAAACCAGAGAACCAGCATCTACTACTAACCGACCGAATCAAGCATCGGTGGTCGGAAAGGTCTATATCAATCAGTTATTGGTCACGCTATTTCCAGAACGTCATCGTTTTAATGGCAACAATAACCTTAATTCTTGAAGGGGAAAATAATCGTTCACAAGCCAAAAATCTCAACAATAATTACTAAGTAATTAGACCTAATTTATCTAGAGTTCACTGCTGTCTAACTGTCCTCTAGGTACTGGGTATAATTGCTTAAGAATCTAATTCATCTTTAGCGATTGCCGACATTTTTTGAGGTTGTAATTATTGATAATCTTCCTCAATTAAGGAGTAGTTTTAATCGCTCAAAGCCTGATGAGCAGAAGTTTCTGTGTGTCAATCAGGTAAATTTTTGTTGATTTTTTTGTGTTTTTGTAGAGATTGTCAAAGTTAGATGACGACAGATTAAAGAAACTAATCCCCCCGAGAAAAAAAAACAATCAAAATTTTAGGGATAGAGAAAAAAAATGATCAGAATAGGATAAAGTTCGTGTTAAGATGATCAGTTGAAAAAAACATTAGTGAAAATTGCTCCCTAACTTCGCTCCTAGCAGCAGGGGACAGGAGCTTAAGAAAAATCTATGTCGGTTGACGGCGAGATTTTACAGGTGCGACTAATCATGCAGTTTATGGAGGAATAATCCCAATGGTGCAAGCCAAATCCAAAGGTTTCCAGGCCGGCGTAAAAGACTACCGACTGACCTACTACACCCCCGACTACACCCCCAAAGATACCGATCTACTAGCTTGCTTCCGGGTGACACCCCAACCCGGAGTTCCTCCGGAAGAAGCAGGTGCGGCGGTAGCGGCGGAATCTTCCACAGGTACCTGGACCACCGTTTGGACCGATAACTTAACCGACCTCGATCGCTATAAAGGTCGTTGTTATGATATCGAACCCGTACCCAACGAAGATAACCAGTTCTTCTGTTTCGTTGCCTATCCTTTAGATCTATTTGAAGAAGGTTCCGTCACCAACATCCTCACCTCGATCGTTGGTAACGTTTTCGGTTTCAAAGCTCTACGCGGTCTCCGGTTAGAAGATATCCGTTTCCCCGTCGCTTTAATCAAAACCTTCCAAGGTCCTCCCCACGGTATCACCGTTGAACGGGACAAATTAAACAAATACGGTCGCCCCCTACTCGGTTGCACCATCAAACCCAAACTCGGCCTTTCCGCTAAAAACTACGGTCGTGCCGTTTACGAATGTCTCCGCGGTGGTTTAGACTTCACCAAAGACGACGAAAATATTAACTCTCAACCCTTCATGCGTTGGCGCGATCGTTTCCTTTTCGTCCAAGAGGCGATCGTTAAATCCCAAGCAGAAACCAACGAAGTTAAAGGACATTACCTCAACGTAACTGCTCCTACCTGCGAGCAGATGATGCAACGGGCTGAATTCGCCGCCGAAATCAAAACCCCCATCATCATGCACGACTACCTCACCGGTGGTTTCACCGCTAACACCACCCTGGCGAAATTCTGCCGCGACAAAGGGTTACTGCTCCACATTCACCGGGCAATGCACGCGGTTATCGACCGTCAGAAAAATCATGGTATCCACTTCCGCGTTTTAGCTAAGTGCTTACGTCTCTCTGGTGGTGATCACCTGCACTCGGGAACCGTTGTCGGTAAACTCGAAGGTGAACGCGGCATCACGATGGGTTTTGTTGACCTAATGCGTGAAGACTATGTAGAAGAAGATCGCGCTCGTGGTATTTTCTTCACCCAAGACTACGCCTCCTTACCCGGGGTAATGCCGGTTGCTTCCGGTGGTATCCACGTTTGGCATATGCCGGCGCTGGTGGAAATCTTCGGTGACGATTCCTGCTTACAGTTCGGTGGTGGAACCCTCGGCCACCCCTGGGGTAACGCACCGGGTGCCACCGCTAACCGTGTGGCTCTGGAAGCTTGTATCCAAGCTCGTAACGAAGGTCGCTCCTTGGCCCGCGAAGGTAACGACGTTATCCGGGAAGCTTGCCGTTGGAGTCCTGAACTGGCTGCCGCTTGCGAACTCTGGAAAGAAATCAAATTCGAGTTCGAGGCTATGGATACCCTCTAATACAGCCCTTCAGAAGGTTGTTAGCAGTTATCGGTGCAAAATAATGCCGGGGACTTGCCCAAAATCGGCAAGCAGTCGCTAGAATTTCAACACTGATAACTGTCTAGCCAATAACTGAAAACTGTATAAAATGTATCCGAAAAAAGTTGTTCAAGATACCGCGAAAGTCTTACAAAGTTACCTAACTTACCAAGCGGTTCGCACGATTATCGATCAATTGTCAGAAACTAATCCCACTTTGGCTATTTGGCTGAGTCACTATACTTCTAGCCATTCCATTCAGGATGGCGAGGCCTATATTGCGGGGTTAATGACTGAGAATAAAGAGTTAGTTTTGCGGATCATGACGGTAAGAGAACATTTAGCCGAACAGGTTTTAGAGTTCTTGCCAGAGATGGTAAAAACGGGAATTATTAATGACAATACCGAACATCGTCGGCAACTTTTGGAACGTCTCACCCGTACTGCTATAAGTCAACCAGAGACATCGGAATTAAATCTCGATGTTGATGATCTACCCAACCCATAAGGAATCAAGAAACCCATGAAAACTTTACCTAAAGAGAAGCGTTACGAAACTCTTTCCTACTTGCCCCCCCTCACCGATCAACAAATTGCTAAACAAATTCAATACATGATCGATCAGGGTTATATTCCTGCTGTGGAATTTGAAAAAGATCCCAAACCCGCGGATTATCATTGGACGATGTGGAAACTGCCTTTATTCTCTGTTTCTGGCCCCCAAGAAGTTCTTAATGAAGTTCGCGAGTGCCGCACTGAATATTCTGATTGCTATATCCGCGTTATCGCTTTTGACAACATCAAACAATGTCAAACCATGAGCTTTATTGTTCATAAACCCAATGCCGGCCGCTACTAATTTGGCTGTCATCTAATTATTAACTATTGAGGGGGGTTCTTAGACCTCCCTTTTTTTCTATCATTTGTTATTGAAAATCGTTGATTAACATCCAAAAACACTTGATTGGAAAATCATTAAGGTTATTACCTTGAAATTCTACAGATTGATTTCTAACCCAAGCATTTGCTACTGTGCGGAAGCGTGTGTTTTTATATTGATTAACTTTCTCGGCTTCTTGACTAGGATTTTTCCGAGGATCCGATAAGTCTGAGGCTGTTATATAAAGACATTTACTATAAACAACAAACATAAAATTAAATCCTATATGTCCATGAGATAACCATCTTGAGGTTTCAATGTCACATTGATTGGTCATATTCAAATAGACTTCAAATTTATTAAATAGCTTTTGAATCCGAAGTTGATCTAGTTCGTGTTTTTTATTCAGTATCTTATCCCATTCTTCTAAATCAATTTTCAGAGATGTGGAGGTGATATCTATACACTGCCAATTTACTGATGTAGCAATAGGCTTAAGTAAATCTTCTGATAAACCTGCTAAACTCAAAGCACAAGCTATTCTGAGAGTATGCTCAAATTTAGATTCAAAAATTTCAAATGCTTCTTGATAAAAACTACTGACTAAATAATCGTTGAATGCCTTTCTCAACGTTGATATTTCAAAAAAATAGTTTTCAATTGAATGACCTCTACTCCAAATTAATCTCTTGTTAATTTTATGAGTTTTAATATGATCTTTTAAATCATTGCTCCATTCAAATTCTCTAAATTCTCGATCAACAAAGCCCAAAACTCTATTGTTAACATCTGGCGGCTCTTGGGCAACTAAATCACAGATTTTTTCTATCTTAGCTCTATTTCCTAATTCTCCTTGTATTCGCTCCGCAGTATCAATAATAATATTTTTTAGTAAATATAATTTTTCCGCTGAAATTTGAGCTTCATTTTGTTTTAAAAGATTACAAATAATAGTAAAAAACTTCTCATCATCGGCTCCTTCTAGCAACAAAAACCTATCATTTGACATAATTATTTCAGTAACGTATTCTTCAGGAGTTAACTGTAATCTGTTCATAAAGTCGATACTTATCTAAATTTTTAAAAGGGAATGTTTTCAAAATCATCATCATCTAGTATATACATTTGATCTTCACTGTCAAGAGTATCAGTATTTATATTAGCGTTTGCCGTTGGTTGTAGTTCAAGTTTTATCATTCTCTCTCGATATTTGGATGCAATCACAGCAGAATGAGTACAAATAATGAGTTGTTTCTCATCAAGTTGTTTCTCATCAAGTTGTTTAACCATTTCTGGTAATAATTTACGCTGCCAATCGATGTGAAGTGAAATTTCAGGTTCATCAATTAAAACAACCCTACCACCTGTCATGTGACTGGCGGCATAAATTAAACCTACGACTTGTCTTTCTCCAGAAGACAAAATTTGCAGACTATGAATAGCTTCTTCATCACCAATTTTAACACCTAATTTCCCTCTGCCTTGAGGTAAGCTTGTAGAACCTATTTTTAATTGCTTTCTCTCTAAAAATCCATTGACTGATTCAAGATATCTTTCAATAGTATAATAAGCTGTTATTTGTGCATCTAGTCTTTGTTGAAGAGAACTTTTATACACTGATAAAACTCTACTAGCAATAGTTTTGTATTTTGGCTCTGATTCAAAGAATCTCAACTGTTCTATTAATTTTTTATAAACATCATCTGATTGATCACGATTAACTTGAAAAGGTGAATTTTGCAATTTTTCCGAAAGTTCTATTATTTCTGTAATAACTTCGTCTGGCTCTTTTGTATTATCGTCTGTCTCAAATGATTGAGAAATAACTTGAGAAAATTGAAGAAAAGCTTGTGAAAGCAAATTTCTATCAAGACTAGCAATTTTTAATTGAGCTTCTGTTAATTCTGAATTAATATGTTCTTCTATTTCTATCGGTGAAGGATACTCAAGTATAGGGACAAATTTCCCAAATAGAATCCGAGCTAATTCGGTTGATCTGGCGGAACTTCTTAGAGCTTTTCTAAAATTAGGTGATCTTCGGGCAAAATGTCTAATTTCATTTTCATCTAAGGTAGCCCATGCCTCAATCATTGTTCTAAAAGCAGGGAAATAAGTTGCTTTTAAGTCAATATCTTGCTTTTTCTTAGAAGATGATAGATAATAACGTCGGGAGAATAAAATTTCGCCATTTTCTTTTTGCTTTTCTTCTTCTAATAATAATTCTGCAAAACGGTAAGAATCAACTTCTTGATTATTAACAAAGACTTTTGTTACTGTTTCTTGAGGTTCTTGAGGAGAATTCTGCTGTTTTATCAATATTTCCGTATCATCATCTAATGTAATGGTTAATTTTTGAAATTTTAAATAGCCAAAACGTCTAAAATCTTCGTTGACGGCATTAGCAAGAATATGCAATACAGTGGTTTTGCCTGTGCCATTACTTCCATGAATAATATTAACTCCATCTTGAAAATCAAGATTAATATCAAATCTTCCATGTATTCCAATCGCTTCTAAACGCTTAATAAATCGAGACATACCTTTAATCTCCTATGACAGTCTCAAACGAAAATTATAATCTAATATGAAACTTTTGTCAAGTTTTTTCCTAAGCTGATCCGAACGGGTAATAATAACTAACACTGAGAGAGCTTATTTTAGTGCGATCATCGACCTTGACCTTGGTAAATTCTTGTCTAATCCTTTGAATTAGTCGATACTGCTGCCGATTCAACCCAAGGAAACCCCAAATAAATCTAACGCCTTCGAGCCGTTGCTTTTTTATTTTTTGATTCAATTCGTCAAAATATACTGATATTTTCTAGGTGTCGATAGCCTTGAATAGAGGTTCCTTTTAGGTTCAAAAATTTATCAACTATCATAAGTAAAATAATCTCGTTTTTGGCGATTATATCAAATCTTAACTCTATTGTCTATCTTTGTGGCCTTAACTTGTTTGTGCCTTAAGTCCTTCCCTATATGAATTTTAGCTTTTATTTTAAGTTAATTATTTGCATAACAATTCTGGAATAGCCTATTTTTCCGATTTTATTGATACAAAGAGCGGGTGAAATCTAAAACTTTTTGTTGCTTTTCTTTGGGTAATTTATCGATTAAAGCTGTTAGCTTTTCTGTTAAAGATAACCAAGTTTTGTTCTGAGCTTTCCAGATGACAATAAATTGCTGCATTGGGAGAGAACAAAGGGCTATAGTTTCCCCTAGATCATTACTAAATTCAATTTCGTAACAACCATCATTGTAGTCTTCAACAATTGTCCCTTGTTCTCCCATTATTAAGTTATGTTCAGGCAAGTCAACTAATAATTCCACAAGGTCAAATAATTCTGGTTTAATCATGGTTTTTTTCTCACATATAAAGTTACTAATTTAGCTGTATCACTATCAGGCTCAACAATCCATCCAGTCCTCACTATTTCTTGTTGCCCTGGTTCAATTCCTGTAATTTCTAGGTCAACTTGATAGCGTTTGCCATGTCGATCTGTACTTTGATAAACAGCTTTTGCTTCAAGGGATTTGTTAGCGATTTGTTGTAGAAGTGGCTCATAATTATCTTGAGTATATCCTAAGTGGCGTTGAAACATGATGGCTTTATTTAATCCTTTTGGATTGTCTAAATTGAGAGCATATTGGGTTAATTTTCTAGAATCTATTTTGACTTTGTTGACAATATCTTTTAATTTCATTGGAATTAAGACGATTATTAATTTTGACTTTGCCTCTAGTTTCATATTTCATAAGGGAGCATCTCACCCTTGCAATAAGTAGAAATGCTTAATGAGATCAATAAAAAAGTTAAAAAAGGCAACCATTTAGCTCTGTACTTTACCCGTACAAAAATACTAGCTATGGCTAAAAGTCTTACAGAGCCTGAGTTAAAGCCATATAATACCAATGAGCTACTGAACACAAAATCCTGAAGTCTTTACGCAGATAGGGTTTGAGGCAAAAATTTTCCAATTTGACCTTTCGACCATTATAGCTTGTTTCGGGGCAGAAAACCAGCAAAAACATGGCTACAGAGGGAATTGCTTACTCTAGAGATTAATGACATCATCTGTGATCATAAGGTTAGCGATCACTATAAAGCCAACTCCACAGAATCGCTCTACTCTAGATACAGTCAACGGTACAGCCATTTTCAAGGGGAAAATGTACCCAGTAGCGTCTTTTCAATTTTTTCTGAGAAGCGACCTGCAGTAAGGGTAAGGGTTCCGCCCCAATGCCAATAAACAGCGATCTTATCTCCCCAAGCCTAGATTATACTGTTCGGATATGCCCTGCCCTACAGTTTGAGTTTTCAAGCTTATGGGTGCTAGTTTTCGGTACTTGTTAGAGTCTATAAGCTGCGCTGGTATTGGAACTTTTAGTACAAATGCTCAAACTGCACCAGTCAAGATTTAATGGGTGAAAAGTATGTTAACATCGCTGACTCTTCGGAATTTCAAAAGCTATCAGGAGGCAACCTTGTCTCTAGCACCCATAACCTTTTTAATCGGTGCTAATGCGTCAGGTAAAAGTAATACACTAGAAGCAATTCGCTTACTTTCGTGGTTAGCGAAAGGCAGCAGGTTAGATGACATTGAACGCAACATTCAAAGCGGGAATGCAATTGCTCGTGGACAAGCGATCGATCTTTTCGGTGCAGAAAAACAGTATTTTACCTTGGGAACACACATTGATAACGCTCCTGACGGTTGGACTGATTTCGAGATTGAAATTGGGCTATTATCAGACCAACTTATTATAATCGGAGAAAGTGTCAGTAAAGCTAGTAAAGATCAGGAATTAACACTTTACAAAATTGATGGCGATCCCAACTCACACACCGATGAAATTAGGGTGATGTATAACAATTTTAAGACAGGTAAAAATAAGCCTCATATACCTTGTTCTAACCGACAAGCTATTTTTTATCAATTGGAAACTCCCAGTCGGTTCCAGCAAAGTCATACTCAATCACAAAAAATTATTCCAGCAGTTACTAAAGTAATTCGAGAAACCTTGAGAAATATTGTCTTTCTTGATCCTCGTCCAGCAGTAATGCGGGATTATGCTTACGCTAAAGATGATGATATTAAAGAAGATGGCTCTAACCTTTCTAGTGTTCTTTACGCAGTTTGTCAGCAGGGAGAGACTCAAAAAAACAAGTTGCTTGACTTCATTCGTTCATTACCAGAACAGGATATTACCGATATTCGCTTTATCATTACAGACCGCAAGGATGTTATGGTGAAACTAATAGAGTCTTTTGGGAACAAAGAACATCAGATAGATGCTCCTTTGTTGTCTGATGGTACTCTGAGAGTTTTAGCGATTGCTGCAACTCTACTAAGTGTAAATTCTGGAACTTTCGTAATTATTGAAGAGATCGATAATGGTGTTCATCCCAGTCGTGCAGATAATTTAGTTAAGCAAATTCGGGAGATCGCCTTAGAAAGAAAACTGAGGGTACTGATCACCTCCCATAACCAGGCGTTATTAGATGCAGTACCCGATAGTGATATTGGAAATGTACTTTGTTGTTACCGAGAGAGTTTGGCTATATTTGAAAAACTTATTGGCATGGTCTAATTTTAACTCCCCTGATAACTTAAGAAGTAAACTTTACCATCTTTTCAGTTCTCTATCCAATGACACGATCGACTATTTGACGGGATGGTCTTGGATTTTAGAAGCTCTAGCTAGGTCTGTCAGGACTTTAGAAAAATGGTATTCGCTTGTCCCCGTCTGGGCCAGTTTCCCTAGCCATTGCCTCATAACTGATATATTTAATGAAAAACTGGGCAATCTAGGACTAGACAGCATCGTGATAAGGGGGATAAGACTTTGGACTCTGCTAACGCTCGGAAAATTCTCGGCTATTTCATCGAAGAAGCAAAAGAACACCTGGAAACTTTGGAACAGGGGATTTTAGACTTAGGCAATCTCGTCAACAACAATGAACAGATGAACGAGATGTTTCGTGCCGTCCATTCCGTCAAGGGGGGGGCGGCCATGTTAGGTTATGGCAGTATCCAAAAAACTGCTCACCGTCTTGAGGATGCTCTTAAAATACTGAAAGAAAATCCCCTAGAAGTGGATCAAAAATTAGAATCTTTGTTCCTCAAGGGTTATGATCTGCTTCAGATATTGATCGATAAGCTGCAGAGTCCCTTGGGTTTGCAAGGCGAGGAAGCTGACGCTATCGTTAAAAACGGTGAAGCGACTTTTGCCGAATTACACGCCCATCTTAACTATCTTCTGGGCCAAGTAAAATCCACCCCAGCTATTGCGGCGGCCTCTTCTATTTCTATCAGCGTCAGAGATATCCTCAAACAGATGTTACAACTGTTCAAACAGCAAGAAACCAGCGCTTCCCGTCAGCAATTACAAAAATTAATTTTACCTCTGTCTCAATTGGCTTCAGAACAGCAACAATGGCAATATTTAGTTAAAAATGCCCAATCGGCCCTAGCTAACCCCAAACATTCCTATCGTACTCTCGCCCCAGTTATTATTAAGGAATTAAAACAAGCCGGTGATTTATTAGAATGGGGTCGCGGGGAAGAAATCACCGTCAGTCAAGAATTGCAATTATTAGCCACCGCCAAATTACCACAAATCCTGATCACCCTGGAACCGGAATTAGTAGCTAGTACCCTGCTGCAAATGTTCAATCGCCAACAGGTCTCGCAACTGGTACAGTTATTACAAACGAGACGTTAACAGCTGCCCCGACGTAACTAATTGTGCGCCCACCGAGGTGGCAATAATCCTCGATGGTGAATTGGGATAGAGCCAAACCAGAAAAAGCTAAGATATGGCAAGATAAAAACTTAATGCTGATGGCTGACCAATATCAGACCTGAGGCAGCATCTCTTGAGTCACCGGTCAAGCCGGGATTTACTGAGAGTAAGCGATCTGCTAGAGTTTTAACGTTCGTTAAATTTCTCGGGCAGAGAAAACAAACAAAACCATAATGGTGTTACTGGGTGTGTGGAAGTGCTTAAAAATCTCAATTTTTCGAGGCGATACTCCTCGCTGGCCCTGCTGCTGGCTATTTTCGGATTATTTCACGGGACGGTAATGGCCGAAGAAGAACCCCCAGAGACGGTTTTTCCCCGCGTCGAGCAACTAGTACAGTCTCCTCCCGCGACGGCAGAAACTACTCCACCCGTGGCACCAGCGCCGGAAACCCCGACGGAAACCCCAACCCCCCCGGAAACTCCCACAACGGCCCCACCGGCGCCGGCAGAGGAGTCGCGGGTTTTGGTGGCTGAAGTGGTAGTACAGGGGGCCGATCGAGAATTAGAAAATCTAGTTTATAATACCATTCGCACCCGACCCGGACGCAGCACGACTCGATCGCAACTACAAGAAGATATTAACGCCGTTTTTGCCACGGGTTTTTTTGCCGATGTGCGGGCAGTTCCCCAAGATACGCCCCTGGGGGTGCGAGTCACCTTTGAGGTGCAACCTAACCCCGTTTTTCAGGGCGTACAGATTCAAATTGCCCCGGAAACCGTGGAAAAATCGATTTTACCTGCCGGGGTGGTCGAGGAAATTTTCGCCGGTCAATACGGCAAAACCCTGAATTTGCGGGAATTACAGGCGGGGGTAAAAAAAATCAATGACTGGTACAGCAAAAACGGCTATGATCTGGCCCAGGTAATCGGTGCGCCGCAAGTAACTCCCGATGGTCGGGTGATTCTGGTCATTTCCGAAGGTTTAATCGAAAAAATTCAAGTACGCTACTTTAACGTCGAACAGGAACCGGTCAAGGGTAAAACCAGAGAATTTATCATTACTAGGGAAATGCGCCTAAAAGCAGGGGATATTTTTAACCGCAATACGGCCCAACAGGATTTACAGCGTGTTTTCGGTCTCGGTTTATTCGAG
The DNA here is from genome assembly GCF_021300285.1 of Microcystis sp. 49638_E5. NCBI lineage: Bacteria > Bacillati > Cyanobacteriota > Cyanophyceae > Chroococcales > Microcystaceae > Microcystis > Microcystis sp. 49638_E5. Next base: position 25,760 of record NZ_JAJTDH010000003.1, read on the forward strand.
GATGTGCGTCTGTCTTTTTCCCCCGGCAGCGACCCAAGGGAGGTGATCGTTAACGTCGATGTGGTGGAAGGTAATACCGGTTCCCTGGCCGCTGGGGGTGGTATTAGCTCGAATGCGGGCTTATTCGGGACTGTTAGCTATCAACAGCGCAATTTTGGCGGTAATAACCAAACTTTAGGGGCAGAATTCCAGTTAGGGGAACGGGAATTTTTATTCGATCTGAGTTTTTCCGATCCTTGGATTGCCACGGATAATTTCCGTACTTCCTACACGGTGAACGTTTTCCGGCGACAGTCGATTTCTCTGGTTTATGATGGGGAAAATTCCTCAATTAGGACGCTTAACGATAATGATAGTCCCCGTATCGTCCGGACGGGTGGCGGTATTACTTTTGTCCGTCCTTTGGCCCCCGATGTGTTTACGAAACCAAAATGGGTGCTTTCCCTAGGCTTTAACTATCAACAGGTACAGGTGCAAAATGCCAATGGTGACATCTCCCCCGTCTCTGCACCTCTCAATGGTTTTGGTAGTCAACAACTGGCTTTTAGTTCCTCTGGGATTGATGATCTACTTTCCCTAAATATTGGCGCTATTCGAGATTTTCGCGATAATCCCCTGCAGCCCACCAGTGGTTCTTTCCTGCGTCTAGGTTTAGAACAAACTATTCCAGTCGGTTCTGGCAGTATTTTAGGCACTCGTGTTCGGGGTAGTTACAGTTACTTTATCCCCGTTCGCTTTATTAATTCCTTTAATCTCTTTGAAACCGATATTTTTAAAGGTCAGCAATCCCTCGCTTTTAATGCGCAAGCAGGGACAGTATTAGGCGATTTACCCCCCTACGATGCTTTTATCGTTGGGGGTAGTAACTCTGTACGGGGTTACGCCGAGGGGGAAGTGGGTAGCGGTCGCAGTTATTTCCAAGCCACCGCCGAATATCGTTTCCCCATAGTAGCAATTATTGGGGGGGCGTTATTTGTCGATTTCGGCACTACTGTTGGTTCCCAAGGCGATGTCCCCGGCCAACCCGGGATTGTCCGGGATTTACCCGGTACCGGTCTCGGTTACGGTTTGGGTGTTCGGGTACAATCTCCCGTCGGCCAAATTCGGGTTGACTACGGTTTTAATGTCGATGGTGGTTCTCGTCTCCATTTCGGTATCGGGGAAAGATTCTAATCAGTTATCAGTTATCAGTTATCAGTTATCAGTTATCAGTTATCAGTTATCAGTTATCAGTTATCGATAAATTTAGTTTTTTTGTTGTTCACTGATCAAAGCTTTATTACTTAATAATTATGGTTTCTACTATCGCTAAACAATTTGAATTATCGGGAATTGGCCTGCATTCAGGGGAAATGACACGGGTGCGCGTCTGTGAGGCAAACCCCGGGGAAGGACGTTATTTTGTCCGCAGAGATTTAGCCAATCAACCGATTATTCCCGCTCTAGTTTCTTCGGTTTACCAAACGACTTTATCAACGGAATTGGGACAAGGAGAAGCAAAAGTTAGAACCGTTGAGCATTTATTAGCGGCCTTAACCGCTTTGGGGGTAGAGGACGCTCGCATTGAGGTGGATGGTGCGGAAATTCCCCTCCTCGATGGTTCGGCCAAAATCTGGGTGGAAGCGATCGAAAATGCTGGTTTAAATAACTCTTTTTCTCCATCAGATTTAACTATTTCTCAACCGATTTGGTTGTACGAAGGAGATGCTTTTGTGGCGGTGATTCCTTCTCCTGAATTACGTTTTACCTACGGCATCGATTTTACCTATAAACCCATCGGTAATCAATGGTATAGTTGGAGTCCTGATCAAGAAAGTTTTCGAGATGCGATCGCAAATGCCCGGACTTTCGGTTTTGCTGATCAAATTGAGTATCTGCAAAAGGCTGGTTTAATTAAAGGAGGCAGTTTAGAAAATGCTTTAGTCTGCGATCAAAATCAATGGTTAAATCCTCCTTTACGCTTTGAAAATGAACCAGCAAGGCATAAATTATTGGACTTAATTGGTGATTTGAGTTTACTGGGAACCATTCCCACCGCTCATTACATGGCTTTTAAAGCTAGTCATAAACTCCACATTCAATTAGCTAAAGCAATTCAGGGTTAATTATTTCTTGGATCAAGGGGACGAACGACAAAAATACCGATGGCTTTGTCCACTTTAGTGATATATTTTTCTAGGTCTTTAGCAATGGTAATTTGACCAGCAGGAGAGGCATGAATTAAGCCAATTTTGCCATCAGGAAAGCGATAAACTAGACCGGTATGGGTGGTATCTAAACCAGGGATATTAGTCACGACACCGATAATATCTCCAGCTTGTAGTTGTGGATAAATATCTTTAATCTTAGCGGTGGGAATATAGGTTAAGGATAAACTTTCTAATTGCCGTTCTACCTGTTGAATACAATCATAATTACTTTGAGTTTTTAACTGGGGATATAGAGGGCGATTTTTACTCATAAAGTTGAGCTTTTTGTCAAGAGTAATTCCACCTAATTTTTGAGTTATATTTTCCACATTACCTCGTTTTTGGTTGTCATTAATCCAATCGGAAAAGTAATGCAGACGACTACAATAACCGTCGAGAATACCGTGGCGATAACGCTGATTTAAAACCTGCTGACTAAAAGCAGAATACTGATAATTTTTTAAAGCAAAATTGTGACTCAAAGCGAAAACTGTTTCCACAAATAGGACACAATCAAACTCTTTTAAAGAGATAAATAATTTTTCTGTTGCCGAGCGATCGAGTAATCCTGCTTGATATTTTGCTCCTAAAAATTGAGTGGCGATATTCTGGATTATATCAGCCATGGCTAGGCGATCGAGTTGTTGATTTTGAGCGTACTGCACCAGTTTTTTATAATTAGGATCGCTGACTTCTCGAGCAAGAATAGTTTCCGATCGAGCTATACTCAAGGGAATTAAAACAGGATTAATTAATAAATAGGGTAAAGTTATCCAATTAAAAAACATTTTCGATCGATTACTGAAAATAATAGGGTTTATCACCGACTAATACAAATTAACTATCAGAGTTGTCAACTGTTAAAATCTGCTAGGTTTAGTTGGTGTTTCTCATTATATTCTACTCTATATTATAGATAAATTTATTATCAATATCCTCAAATTATTTAGGCTCTAAAGAACCTGTCATGTAAAACTATTAACAACTCATGCTTGTAAAGCCTATATACTAAAGCTTTGAGTTTTTGTTAGATTGATATTTATCAACTGTAGAGCATTGCTGGGCAGAGAGGGAGTTTGAGGAATTTTCTACAGTGTAAGTTCGGCAGAACCTTTTTTTAAAATGCCTTGTAGTTGGCCATTGACCATGTTTTTAAATTCTAAACGAGCCAATTTTTCCAAATAATTTTGATCCAGATTTTCCGCCTAATTAGGGTTTGCTGAAAAAGTTTGTTGGTGGGGTTAGGAGTCGGTCGTCAGGAGTTTCAGGCTTTGTTGCCCTCTTTTTTGTATTATTTTTGTACTAAAAAAGGATAATGCCAGGTTTTTGAAGGTCTCAATCCTATTTTCGCAGCATGAACATCGGATTTTAACAAGTCAAAAGCCTTATTTTAAAAGGGTTTTACCATTATTCAGCAAACCCTAATTAACTGCAAATTTTGATTAAGGAATAGAGTTTGAGGCTCTATTCCTTGTTTAAATCAATTACACTAACACCAGATCGCGGTTGACATTGAATCCTGTAAGGGTTATGAAGTTCTCTAGGATAGCGAATTGCTGATTATTAAAGGATAACGCTCCATTCGTACTGTTGTAAGAGAACTGACTGGTGGAAGTTGCTCCGAATCCTGCTTTATCAACACGAATTTGATCGGACAAGCTAGGCGATGCCAGCTGGACAGTGAAATCCGTAATTCGATCCACACCTTCACCTAGTTTGTAAAAAGTAAAGATATCTTTACCTGCGCCGCCCGTAAGAATATCATTGCTAGAATCAACCGTTCCATCTCCTTGAGCGGTGCCACCGGTAAGAACATCATCGCCAGAGTCTCCTATTAGTGTATCGATGCCGGAGCCACCGGTGAGAACATCGCTAAATTGACTACCTGTAAGACTATCATTACCTTCGCCACCTCGTATAGATACGTGTCGTCCGTCAACGGGTGCAGTGGGTAAGTTAGTGAAATTGATCACATCGTTGTATTTACTGCCGATGACCGATTCAATGTTTAGGCGATTAGAACTAGCACCAGTAATAGAAATTCCAGAGCTTGCGAGAGAATAACTTACTTGGTCGTATCCTTCTCCTCCATCGATAGTATCATTTACTCCACCGGCGACAATGAAATCATCTCCCGTGCCACCATAAATTGCATTAGCTCCCGTTGTGCGACCCTTAAGAATATCATCGCCATCTTGCCCATAGATACTGACAACGCCTGTAGTGCGATTACTATCAGGAACATAGATATGTTCTCCTGCTATTGTTCCGTTATAAGTTAAACCAGTGACTGTTGTGCCATTTTTAACGGTTGTGCCAATCACAGAATAGGTTGGATACACCTTGAGTAAACTTTCCATGAACTGTGTTATGCCCATGTTTTGCCCATTCATTGTGGATAAAGTATCTGGGCTGAATCCCAATCGCAAGAAAGTTGAAGCTTGATTGGTTTGATTGTTGTAGGCAACTTCTACGGTTGTTTGTCCGCCACTATTGGTGGCGATATTAAACTTATAGCTTTCATTGGTTGCCAATTTAGGTAGGGTTATGGTGTCTATCCCGGGTTGAAAATCTAGAATTTCTACGAGGGAGCGACTTTGAGTAACCTTCACTGTTCCCCATCCTTGACTTCCTTGGCCGGCAAAGAAATCACCAATTCCTCTTAAGTTATTCTGATATTCTTCAATATCTAAGGCATAGTTAACTTCGATATTGGCAAGATCATTGGCTAAGTGGAGTGTTGCGGCCGCTACATTAATAACGGCTTCGACAGCATTAGAACCATAAGGTAAAGCACCGGATAAAGCAGTGGCAGCGGCGGCGGCATAATCAATTCCTGCCCCCGTTACAGCAGCAGCAATATCTGCGGTATGGCGTTTTTCTCTTACATCCCAATCGGGTTCGACAAGCAATTCGGCAAGTTGTTTGAGTTTGCCTGCATTGAAATCAAGTCCGACAATCCCCGAAGCAGGTTGTATGGCAACATTGAAGATATCGGCTCCCCCACCACCGTAAACCTTTTGTGAGGTGGTTAAACCATCATAGGATTGGAGTTGGAAAATATCGTAGGAATTACCCCCAGAAACCGTAATATTGACGTTATTTGGTTTGTCAAGGGTAAAAAACTGAGAGCCGTTATTGCCGATGGGTTTGAACTGATTAATTTCAACAATCCCCTTCAAAGAAGTGGTACTGTTATAATCGTTCCATTTGCCCGCAGCACCGAAATTCATCCCCACATAATCTTCATTTCCCGCATTATCAGGTTGTCCTGTATTCCAGTTGGTATAAGTGGAAGTTTCACCATTGATCCACTGAAATTGTCCTTCGGTCACTTTATCGGTTAACCCAGTCCAAAATTGCTCAGAACCACCAAACTTAGAGACTAAAAAGTCTTGTTCGGCCTGGGAATTGATGGTGACAAGATTTCCGCCTAAACTAACGGCTTGAGCTTGAGCCTGTTCCCAAGTTCCCGCACCTGTTACCAGATACTTGCTGCCATTCCACTCAAAAAATTTGTTTTCAACAATCCCCTTCAAAGAAGTGGTACCGTTATAATCATTCCATTTGCCCGTAGCACCGAAATTCATCCCCACATAATCTTCATTTCCCGCATTATCAGGTTGTCCTGTATTCCAGTTGGTATAAGTGGAAGTTTCACCATTGATCCACTTAAATTGTCCTTCGGTTACTTTATCGGTTAACCCGATCCAAAATTGCTCAGAACCACCAAATTCCCCAGTTAAGAAATCTTGTTCAGATTGTGAGTTAATCGTCACCAGATTACCGCCTAAACTCTGGGCTTGAATTTGAGATTGTTCCCATGTCCCAGCCGTAATAACGCGGTAAATCGAACCGTCATACTGTTTATAACCTTGAGGTAAGGAGAGGTTATTTACCGTTCCGTATTTGTCTAGATTCTCAAAACCAAAGCCTTGGGCTGTCACACCATCTCGAACGAAAATATCCTTCGCTAATCCTTGACCATTATTTGCCCCCGTACCCCCCTGAACAGAGTTGTTCACAAAAACACTATTGAAAGAGGTTAAACCAGCACCAGTGTTAACAAAAATCGCACCGCCTAAACCGGCTCCACCGCCACCTCGACCCCCAATACCGCCATTACCTGGATTATTGCCACTAACGCTATTACCTCCATTGTTTCCATTGCTTCCATTACCTCCATTTCCGGCAAACTGGCCTCCCAAACCTCCTGCGCCTCCTGCGCGTCCTGCGCCTGTCCTTCCTCCCAGAAGATTTGAGCCGCCGCCGCCGCCGCCGCCGCCGCCGCCGCCGCCGCTACCGAATCCTCCATTGAGGCCGTTTTGACCATTCCCGCCATTACCGACAGTCCAGGCGTTTGAACCGCCTTTACCGCCTTGACCACCTTGACCACTAGCACCCCCCACACTGCCTAGAAAACCGGATGCACCGGGGTTACCCAGTCCACCACTAGCACCATTGTGGCCATTAGCGAATCGATAATTACCACCCTGGCCGCCATTTCCTGCTGTGCCATTAGCATTCCCGCCAAAGGCTCGGTTATTGGCAAAAGTCACATTATTAAGGGTGACATTCCCTGAGTTAATTAGCAGTGCGCCTCCTGCACCTAGTCCACCACCACCACCATTGAAGCCATCGCCTCCTTTGGCGTAACCATTAGCGAGGGTAAGTCTTGATAAGGTGACATTCGCCCCATTAATACTAAAGAGCTGCCGTGCATTTTGACCGCTAATAGTGGTATTGCCATCATCAACAAAGTTAATGTCATTACCGGCACCGATATTCAGGGTACTGTTGAGGTTAATTGTGCCACTAACGCCTGTTAAATCAATGGTGTCTATCCCTGGATTAATATTGGCGTAATCAATGGCAAGACGCAGAGAGCCAATCCCACCATCATTATTGTTGGTGACTTTGAGGAGATTATTGTTGAGAGGATTAATGACAACAATTGAGGAAGTAAGATCGTTGAAAGTGTCAACAAAAGACGTATCTGCGGTGAATGTACGACTTGCTCCTGTAAAGCCAGCATGTTCGTATAAAATAGCGGCAAATCCAGGAGCTACCTTTAATGAACTCAGTTGATCGTTGCCAATGGTTAACGAATTAATATCGTAACTTCCTACTTGAAGGGTTTGGAAAGTTCCAGAATAGGTACTATGTTGATAAATGGTTACACCCTGAGATGTATTCTGCTCAATTTCAACTACTTCACCCCCTAAAACAATCGTTTTACTATCATCCTCATCCTTTAAATTGGCCAGGGTTTCTGCGCTCAAAGTTTCCCCATTGACTAAACGGGAAAAAATATCTCCCTCATCCCCCGCACTATCGGTTGTATTAATTTGAGCGTCAACAAAATGCCCGATTTCCTCAATAATCACATCGGCGATAGTCTTCGCATTTCCTACATTCTCGCTTAAAAATCTTTCATTCAGATAGATTTCATTTTTCTGCTTTGTATAGGCTCCATTGGTTGCTCCTAACACTTCCTCAGAGAGAATTTTTATGGTAGGAACTGCCGTAAAATTACCTTGAGCGAAAGCCTGAAATAATTCTTGGGCAAGAATTTGATTGTAATTATTGCCAAAGGCTACTGACCCATCGCTGAGATTATCAAAAAAAGAACTTAGGGATTGTTGAGCAATAGCAATCGCCTGATTCAAGACACTAGCTTCAGAAGAAATTTGCTGATGATTATTCATTGTCTTTACCTTGGTAAAAGTTTGATAATGATGGAGAAGGAAAAAATCGTCAAAACTAAGCCATCGATAGATACCGAGCGACTGCATCCCACTTTTATCATAAGTATAAATGCTTATCTCTCTACTCGAAACCAGGGCTAAATTTTGAATAGTCCCAATTGTATTTTTGATTTACACCCTTAAGACACTCTGAAAAATCCATTCCTGAATTGTTTGATTTTACCATAATTCTATAAGGCAAAATGTCTTGTCTTTTGGGTTAAAAGTGATTGAATTAATCACTTTTGATATCAGAATAGCTTTTATTTTTGCTGATGGCAATCTATAAAATTAATACTTTTCTAATAGATTTTTTTGAGCAGAATATTAGATTTATATTAGATTTATATTAGATTTTAAAGAGTAACTTTATGGGATAGATCCCTAATTCATTAAACTAGAACAAATAAATTAATCTGGATCGATTGGGAGATTAAACCTGATCTACCTTAACTGAAATCCTCAAAACCCTTTGATATTCTGATTTGTAGCGTTTTCAGACAATGAAAAGAAAGTCTCAAAAAAGCGATAGCCTTCTTCCTTAAATAGTAGAGATGCTATAGATTTTCATCAATGCTAGATTCTGCAACTGATACTTTGCACCGCATCAGCATAATAATTGCGATCAATAAACTCTGAAAGTTTAGATAATACAACGACAACACCCCAAATCCTTGACTAGCAATCGAGGGTTAATGCTTATCAGCCTGAGAAATTTTCAATAGCCTTAAATTATATCACAGCAAGAATAATATGTCAATAGATTAAATATTAATTTTTGTAAAGAAACTCCTGAGCAGTTACTCAGAAAGCTCTTTACCATCTGTTACAAAATATGGCAAGATATTTATCGAATTGTGTCAAAACCCAGAGTAAATGCTCATCAGGGTTACATTTTCTGATACAAAACAGAAACATATATCTAAATACCTTAAACAAAGGGCGATCGTCATCTGATGACGAAAATCCCTTCATACCAGACTCAGCAATCATAAGGAGAACCATCATATATGTTCACTCACGTCAAGTCCACCATTCGTCACATAGTTCCCGACGGGTTGAATGGTCGATCGCTGGTCAAGGTGGTCTATGTCGTGCTAGAACCTCAGTACCAAAGTGCGCTGAGTAGTGCGGTCAGGGAAATCAACGCTAACAACCAGAAACTAGCGATCGAAATTAGTGGTTATTTAATCGAAGAACTGCGCGATGGGGAAAATTATCGCAATTTTCAGGAGGATATAGCCAAAGCTAATATTTTCATCGCATCTCTCATCTTTATCGAAGATTTAGCCGATAAAGTGGTGGCCGCTGTCGGTCCCCATCGGGATAAATTAGATGCGGTGATTGTCTTTCCCTCTATGCCCCAGGTAATGCGCTTAAATAAGTTAGGTTGCTTTTCCATGGCACAATTGGGACAGTCTAAGAGTGTCATCGCTAATTTTATGAAAAAGCGCAGGGAAAACTCTGGCGCTGGTTTCCAAGATGCGATGTTAAAGTTATTGCGAACTTTACCGCAAGTCCTGAAATATCTCCCTATGGAAAAAGCTCAGGACGCACGCAACTTTATGTTAAGTTTCCAGTATTGGCTGGGAGGTTCGGCAGAAAATTTAGAGAATTTCCTGTTAATGTTGGCCGATAAGTACGTCTTTGATAACAAGGATGACAGTGTAGTTTACAAGGAACCGGTAGTTTATCCAGATCTGGGTATCTGGCATCCTTTATCGATGAAAATGTGGTCGGATGTCAAGGAATACTTCGCTTGGTACAATAACCGCAGTGATATTGCTGATGACCTGAAGGACCCTTTGGCTCCCTGTGTTGGTTTAATTTTACAGAGAACTCACCTCGTTACTGGTGATGACGCTCATTATGTCGCTCTCGTGCAGGAATTTGAGTCTATGGGTGCGCGAGTCCTTCCTGTTTTTGCTGGGGGATTAGATTTTTCTAAACCGGTAGAGGAATACTTCTGGGATAAAAGCTTAAAAGGAGTGGAAGCGGTTGCTATCGTTGACACAGTAATTTCCCTGACGGGATTTGCTTTAGTGGGAGGTCCAGCGCGACAAGATCACCGGTCAGCGATAGAATCCTTAAAACGTCTCAATCGTCCCTATATGTGCGCGTTACCGCTAGTTTTCCAAACTACTCAGGAATGGGAAGAAAGCGATTTAGGGTTACACCCCATTCAAGTGGCGCTACAGATTGCTATTCCGGAATTAGACGGTGCGATCGAACCTATTATCTTATCGGGCCGGGATGGGGCCACGGGTAAAGCGATCGCTTTACAGGACCGGATAGAAGCGATCGCTCAACGGGCGCTAAAATGGGCTAACCTAAGAAAGAAACCGAAACTGAATAAAAAGGTCGCCATCACGGTCTTTAGTTTCCCCCCCGATAAAGGGAATGTGGGAACTGCAGCCTATCTAGATGTGTTCGGTTCTATCTACGAGGTGATGCAAGCGTTACAAAATAACGGTTATGACTTGCAGGACTTACCCGCATCTCCGAAAGAACTGATGGCAGCGGTAATCCATGATGCCACCGCACAATACCATAGTCCGGAGCTAAATATCGCCTATCGGATGTCTGTGCCTGAATACGAGCGTTTAACCCCCTATTCCGTCCGTTTGGAGGAAAATTGGGGACCACCACCTGGACATCTCAACAGTGATGGACAAAATCTGTTAATCTACGGCAAAGAGTTCGGTAATGTCTTTATTGGGGTTCAACCCACCTTCGGTTATGAGGGGGACCCCATGCGTCTGCTCTTTTCTCGTTCTGCTAGTCCCCACCACGGTTTTGCAGCCTACTACACCTATCTCAATCAAGTCTGGAAAGCAGATGCGGTTCTCCATTTTGGCACCCACGGTTCCCTAGAATTTATGCCGGGTAAACAGATGGGAATGTCTGGGGAATGCTACCCCGATAACCTCATCGGGATGATTCCCAATCTCTACTATTATGCCGCTAATAACCCCAGCGAAGCGACGATCGCTAAACGTCGTAGTTATGCGGAAACTATCTCCTATCTTACTCCTCCGGCAGAAAATGCTGGACTTTACAAGGGGTTAAAAGAACTAAGCGAGTTGATCGGTTCCTACCAAACCCTGAAGGATAGTGGGCGTGGGGTGCAAATTGTCAATACTATTGTCGATAAATGTTTATTGGTCAATCTCGACAAAGATATAAGTTTACCTGATGGTGACACTGCCGATCTCAGTCAAGAGGAACGGGATAATATCGTCGGTTCGGTCTATCGTAAACTGATGGAAATTGAATCGCGCTTACTTCCCTGCGGACTTCATGTTATTGGGAAACCCCCCTCGGCGCTGGAAGCGGTGGCAACTTTGGTCAATATTGCCAGTTTAGACCGGGAAGAGGACGATTTACTTTCCTTACCGCGGATTATTGCCAACAGCATCGGCCGGGATCTAGAGGAAGTTTATCGCAATAGCGATCGAGGTGTGCTGGAGGATGTGGAATTACTGCAAAACATCACCCTCGCGACTCGCGCTGCCGTCGCAACTTTAGTCAAGTCCCAAACCGACGCAGAAGGTCGGGTATCGATGCTTTCTAAGCTGAATTTCTTGAATATAGGCAAGAAATCGCCTTGGCTGGAAACTTTACGGTCGATGGGTTATCCACAAGTTGATCCGGTGGCGTTAAAACCCCTGTTTGAATACCTAGAATTCTGTTTGGAACAGGTCTGTGCTGATAATGAATTGGGGGCCCTATTAAAAGCATTGGAAGGAGAATACGTTCTTCCCGGTCCTGGTGGCGACCCTATTCGTAACCCCGGGGTTTTACCGACGGGTAAAAATATCCACGCTTTAGACCCCCAGTCTATCCCGACTCTAGCGGCGGTAAAATCGGCTAAAATCGTGGTGGATCGTCTGTTAGAACGGCAAAAACTGGATAATGGTGGTAAATATCCTGAAACTATCGCTTGTGTTCTCTGGGGAACGGATAATATCAAAACATACGGGGAATCTCTGGCACAAATTCTCTGGATGGTGGGGGTTCGTCCTCTTCCCGATGCTTTGGGACGGGTGAATAAATTGGAATTGATTCCCCTAGAGGAGTTGGGAAGACCGCGCATTGATGTGGTGGTCAATTGTTCTGGTGTTTTCCGGGATTTATTTATCAATCAGATGAATTTGCTTGACCAAGGGGTAAAAATGGCCGCGGAAGCAAACGAACCGGTGGAGATGAATTATGTCCGCAAACACGCTAGGTCACAAGCAAAAGAAATGGGTTTAACGGTTCGACAGGCGGCCACCCGCATCTTTTCTAATGCTTCTGGTTCCTATTCTTCTAATATTAATCTCGCGGTGGAAAATAGCAGTTGGGAAGACGAAAAAGAGTTACAGAATATGTATCTCAACCGCAAGGGTTTTGCTTTCGACTCGGATAATCCGGGGATGATGGCCGATAATCGTCAGTTGTTTGAAGCATCTTTAAAAACTGCCGAGGCAACTTTCCAAAACTTGGATTCTAGCGAGATTAGTTTAACCGATGTTTCCCACTATTTCGACTCGGATCCGACAAAAGTTGTCGCTAGTTTACGCGATGATGGCAAAAAACCGGCGGCCTATATTGCTGATACTACCACCGCTAATGCTCAGGTGCGTACTTTGTCGGAAACCGTGCGCTTAGATACCCGCACCAAGTTACTCAATCCCAAATGGTACGAGGGAATGTTAAGTCATGGTTACGAAGGAGTCCGAGAATTATCGAAGCGTTTGGTTAATACGATGGGATGGTCGGCAACTGCTGATGCGGTGGATAATTGGGTTTATGAAGATGTGAACACCACTTTTATTCAAGATGAGGAAATGTGTCAGCGTCTGATGAATCTCAATCCTAATTCTTTCCGCAAGATGGTGGGAACCCTGCTAGAAGTTAATGGTCGCGGTTACTGGGAAACTTCTCAAGAGAATTTAGACCGCTTACAGGAACTTTATCAAGAAGTGGAGGACCGTATCGAAGGAATCGAGTAGAATAGATAGATAAGACTTGAGAGACTGGCTAATCACCGGTCTCTTGAGTTTTGAACAAACATGAAAAATAACTTTTGGGGGTTAATTTGGTCTAGTTTTTTAGGAATTCAGTCATTGGTGCTGGGATTCCTGGGTTTTGTCGCTAGTTTACTTGCGTGGGTATTTGCTGGGCAGACACCTATTCCTCTAGTGGTTCTTTTTGTTATAATCACGATAGCTATATTAGCTATAGCTACTCTATGTAAGGCGTTACAAACGGCACTAGAAGAATATCAAAGAGTCAAGCAAAATATTATTCCGAAAATCCTACGAGTTCAAAAGGACGCAAATAATAATATTCAATGCTTACTCGAAGCCTCCAATTTATTTGCCGCTCAACTAATGATATCGTTTTACTATACGGACGAAGATGGGTTTGAAGTATTAATCGGTGAGGGGGTTGTTAAAAATGTACAAAGCGATCAAAAAATACAGACAGTTCTCGACCAGCCAGAAGCGGGCTATCAAAATGTTTTAGACAGATTAGCTAATAACGAAGACAAAATTATTCAAAGAATCAAAGTCAAACCGAGTATTTATAAAAAATAATTAAACCTGCAGAGGAAATTATGGAAAACGTCACAGAAATTCCCCTTTTATCCCCCAAAGGAACTTTTCCTGCCACGGTCGTTAAGGTTATTGACGACTATAAATTAGTAATGAATAGAGGTGAACAGAACGGAATTCGAGAAGGTCAAAGAATGATGGTTTATCGTATCGATGACGAAGAAATATTAGATCCGCATACTGGCGAATCTTTAGGGTTTCTCGAATTAGTAAGAGGTACGGGAAGAATTATTTTCGTTCAAGATAAAATATCTATAATTGAAACCGATCAGAAAAAAACTTATAGAAAAAGAATAGAAAATTCTTCTTTGGGATTGAGGAGTTATAAATCTGAAGTGGTAGAATCCGATGAATTAAAACCTTTTGATAATGCTCAAGTTGGCGATTTAGTCAAACCTATTTAGATCTATCGATGGAACAACCAATATTAGAATACTTTTTATCTCTTAAATATCCGATTTCAATTTATCCCGAAGAAGAAGGCGGATACACGGCGTTAATTCCCGATTTACCCGGATGTATGACTCATAGTAAAACTTTAGAGGAAGGGATTATTCATATTGAAGAAGCGAGCGAATTTGGATAGAGACAGTTTATTTTAGTGATAAAAAAGATATTCCCATGTTTTCTAAAAGATAAAAAAATATCCCCGTAAATTGTTGCGGCGATGCGATTTTTTAAGCATTATTGACCTTCTGACCTCTAAGATCCGAAAATAAACAGAGACGACCCAAACCCATGATTGCTGGTGAGAAGGTCTCTTGGTTGGGGGCTTCTAGATGGCAGCCAGCAAATTCTTGCTGAATTTCTGTTAAGAAATAGGGCCAAATAGTCAAGAAAAAATTACCGCTAAAAATTATTCGATCGATATCTTTAAGACTTTTTTGCTGTTTTTCTAACAAATCATTAACTTTCTGTTTTAAATTATCTAGATATGGTGCAATCACCTTCTTATTTAAGTCCCTGCGACTGACAGTCCAAGTATGACCGGCTAGAGAGGAGGTAAATTCGATTTCTTCTTGGAGGATTAATTTGGTTAATCTAGCGGCTGCCAGTAAAGATTTTTTTAAGGGATTAGTATCGGTGAGATCGGCGAGGGAAAGCGGCAAAAAAGAACGCCAGAGAGGATAAATTAACTGAGAGAGTATGGCCTGTTCATAGGTGTTTTCCCCGTAGTTAAAATGGCTCAGAGCGATCGCTTGACGGGATAAAGAGCAAGTTTGCGGTGGGACTTCCAGCAGCGCTAAAGTGGTAGTCTCTCGTTTACCTTCGATAACAAGTAGGGTTTGGGGTTGAGGTTGGTCGCTAGTGGGAATATAGGCCAGAGCAGTAGCGATCGCTGTTTCTAAACTAGATAGGCAATCGGGGGGTATTAGTTGCGCTCTGAGAAGGGCTTTTTTTAGGTCATCCGTGGGGGTTTCCCCGTCATCGGTAATAATGATAGCTTCTAATCGCTCTAAGGCTTCCCAGAGCCAAGAATCGGTGCTAAAATCCCGATTAGATAGCCAGCTAATTAGATATTCTTCCACCTGATGGCAGGGTAAGAGATCGCTTGTTCCCGTTGCCAGACTCCAAGAAAGAGGATAAAAATCAATCAGTCCTTGGCTTTCCCGAAAAAAGACGATTTTCACCCCTGGTGGTTGTACCTCCATTCCCAGGGACCAACGGGCAACTTCAGGGGTTCGAGCGGGGGATAATAAAGGAAAAAGAAGCGCTTTGGCCGATTCTAAATGTTGACGAGTGGCGATAATTGTCTCGGAAGTAACTTCTTGCGGGTTAACTAGAGAGGAAATCACCTTGGCAAGAATCCGATCGATCTCGGTCAGTAGGGAGGAAAAATCCTGTTTATCGGTCACTAGATAATTAAAAATACCCACAACTGTCTATTGTAGAATCACCCACTTAAAACGAACAAAATTTAAATATTAAACCATGGAAGAAAAACGCTATCCTGCGGAAAAATCAGCAGAGATTCAAAAATTATTAGATACAGCCACTTTATTGGTCGGTTTGCCCCCTGAAACCCTCGATCAAGTTACTTTTCATGCTGTCACCCGCACTCATCCTGCTAATCGGGCGATTTTATTAGAAAATGATTGGGGTGGTTCGGTTTACTTTATTCTGGATGGTTGGGTGAAAATTCGTACTTACGATATGTCGGGTAAAGAAGTCACCTTAAATATCGTCGGTAAAGGGGAAATACTCGGAGAAATGGCCGCTTTAGAAGAATCTCCCCGTTCCACTGATGCTATCACCTTAACCACGGCCACAATTAGCAGTATTCCCGCCCAAGATTTTGTTAATCTGCTCAAATCGGAGCCTTTAGCGGGAATTCGTCTTTCTCAGTTAATGGCCAAGCGTTTGCGTCAAGTTAACCGGCGTTTACGTTTACGCGAGGCCGATAGTCTCTCCAGAGTCGCCGATACTTTACTCTTTTTAGCCGAAGGTCAAGGAGAAAAAAGCTACCAGGGTACAGTAATTCCCAATTTACCTCACCGGGAATTGAGTGGTATTAGTGGCCTGGCCCGGGAAACCGTGACCCGCTCCTTGACCAAATTGGAGAAAAAAGGCCTGATTCAACGAGAGCAGCAATCTCTCTGTATTCCTGATCTGGCCGCTTTAGAAAAAGCGATCACCTAAATTCAGTTATCAGTTATCAGTTATCAGTTATCATACTAAATCCAGTTATTAAAGACTGATTATCTATTCCTCCTTTTGCCTTTTGCCTTTTGCCTATTGCCTATTGCCTATCTTCACTAGGAAATTTATTTTGCACGACTACTTATGACTGAAAAATTAACCGGTTTTGGAGTGGTGCTGGTGACAACGGCCAGCGAAACGGAAGCGGAATACCTAGCGATCGCCTTACTTAACGAGCGCTTGGCAGCTTGTGTCAGTATTTACCCGATTCGTTCCATTTATCGTTGGCAGGGACAGATTGAAAACGAGAGCGAATGGCAATTAGCGATTAAAAGCGATTTAAAGCAGTTTGAGCAGTTATCGGCGAAGATACAGGAACTTCATACCTATGCAGTCCCAGAAATCATCGCTTTACCGATTGTGGCGGGTTCTCAGACCTATTTAGACTGGTTAGCCTCCCATACGGGTAGGGTGTCAGAATAGACCAATCGGCAACTTTAGCGAAAAAAATCTATATAATTCTTAATAAACTATCTCAGGAAGCGCAAAAAGTTTTAATCTAGATGCTGATTAAATTTTTAAACATCTGGTTTTAAGACCGATCGCCTCCACGATTGGAGAACTCAGCACATCGTCAAGGGAGATAGTTAAAATCCAATGAGTCTTAAGGCAAGCGGTGGCAGCTCCTTAGCGCGTCCCCAACTCTATCAAACCGTCCCAGTATCTGCCATTACCCAAGCAGAACAACAAGACCGCTTTCTCGATAAACCCGAACTCAATGAACTGATCGCCTACTTCCAATCGGGGAGCAAGCGCTTAGATATTGCCCAAACGCTCACCCGGAACTCCGATCTGATCGTCTCGCGGGCAGCTAACCGGATTTTTACCGGCGGTTCACCCATGGCCTACCTAGAAAAACCCCCCGTGGAAGAAATGGCCCTGGTGGGTGCGGGTAAAGTTATCAACGTCCAGGAAGGGATGAAATTAGGAACCGTTACCTACGCGGAAAGCGGCTCCGGTGGCGGTGGTGGCTTCCTCGGTGGCTTAAAAGGGATTTTCGCCTCTAGCGGCCCGATTCCCCCCGGATTCCGACCGATTAACGTCTCTCGTTACGGTCCGAGCAATATGCAGAAGTCCCTCCGGGATTTATCCTGGTTCCTGCGTTACATTACATACGCGATCGTGGCTGGTGATACCAGTATCCTGATCGTTAATACTCGCGGTTTAAGGGAAGTTCTCGAAAATGCCTGTTCCATTGATGCCACCATCGTGGCCCTACAGGAAATGCGGTCCGCTTCGATCGAGTATTTCCAAAGAGACAAGGATGCGGCCACTTTAATCAGTGACTATTTCAATATCCTACTGGGGGAATTAAAAGCCCCCACCCCCTCTAATAAACTGCGTCAGCGTCCCAGTAGTGACCAACAGGGTTTAAGTCTTCCCCAAAGCTACTACAACGCCGCCGAAAAACGGCAAAAGTTTGTCATGAAAACCGGTTTATCAGAGTCGGAAAAATCTTCGATTATCAAGGCCGCCTACAGACAAATTTTTGAACGGGACATCACCCGCGCCTACAGTCAGTCCATTTCTGACCTAGAATCGAAGGTGAAAAACGGCGACATCTCGATGAAAGAATTCGTCCGTCGTCTCGGTAAATCGCCTCTCTACCGCAAACAGTTCTTTGAACCTTTTATCAATAGTCGCGCCCTAGAATTGGCTTTCCGTCATTTCCTCGGTCGCGGTCCTTCCTCCCGGGAAGAAGTGCAGAAATACTTCTCGATCGTCTCTAGCGGGGGTTTAGCGGCGTTAATCGATGCTTTAGTCGATTCTCAGGAATATTCCGACTATTTCGGCGAAGAAACCGTTCCCTATCTCCGGGGTTTGGGTGCAGAAGCACAGGAATGTCGTAACTGGGGGATGCAGATCGACCTGTTTAACTACAGCGCACCTTTCCGCAAAGTTCCCCAATTTATCACCACCTTTGCTAAATACGATCGCCCCTTACCGGATCAGCACGTTTACGGTTCCGGAAATGACCCCCTAGAAATCCAATTTGGGGCAATTTTCCCGAAAGAAACCCGCGAACCTAGTTCTAGTCCCGCTCCCTTCGGTAAAGATAGCAAACGTATCCTCATCCACCGCGGACCTGCTACTAATAACCAAAATAGCAACCCCGGCGCCCGAGGTGAATTCCCCGGTACTTTGGGACCGAAAGTTTTCCGTCTCAATAACGAGTTACCCGGTTCTAGTAATGGGGTGAGCGTTAAATTTGGCGAAAGTTCCACCCAAAGAGTGATTTTAGCGGCTTATCGTCAGGTTTTCGGTCGAATGCCCTACGAAGGTCAGCGTTTATCCGTGGCCGAGATTAAGCTAGAAAATGGCGATATTACTCTGCGCGAGTTTATCAAAACCCTAGCTAAATCCGAGGCTTTCCGGAAAATCTACTGGACTCCTCTCTATGTGGTGAAAGCGATCGAATATATTCACCGTCGTCTGCTCGGTCGTCCCACCTACGGTCGTCAGGAAATGAATCAATACTTCGATATCTGCTCGAAAAAAGGCTTCTATGCTTTAATCGATGCTCTGATCGATAGTCCTGAATATACGGAAGCTTTTGGCGAAGATACGGTTCCCTACGAGCGCTATCTAACTCCCCAAGGGATGCAGTTACGGATGGTGCGTTTGGGCAATCTCCGCGAAGATATCGGCCAAAGAGTTGATAAAGAGGAAACCCCGCGCTTTATTGAATTGGGTACACCTTCGGTCTCGATTCGCACTGAACCCGATATTCAATCTCGTGTCGGTCAAGGTGTCACGGTTCAACGGGAACAAACTAAGGTCTTTAAACTGTTAACTAATCTCGATAAAGTTGCCGTACAAAATACTGTTCGCGCCGCCTATCGTCAGATTTTTGAACGGGATCTCGAACCCTATATCATCAATGCCGAATTTACCGCTTTAGAGAGTAAATTAAGCAATGCTGAGATCACGGTGAAAGAGTTTATTGAGGGTTTAGGTGGTTCGGATCTTTACCTGAAAGAATTCTATGCTCCCTATCCGAATACGAAAGTAATTGAATTGGGAACCAAGCACTTCTTAGGTCGCGCTCCCTTGAATCAAAAAGAAATCCAGAAATATAACCAAATTCTGGCAACTAAGGGATTAAAGGCCTTTATTGGTGCCATGGTTAATAGCATGGAATACCTACAATTATTTGGTGAAGATACGGTTCCCTATCGTCGTTTCCCGACTCTACCGGCCGCGAATTTCCCCAATACGGAACGCTTATACAATAAGCTGACTAAACAGGATAGTGAACTGGTGGTTCCCAGTTTTAAACCGGTAGTTAAAGTCGGTGGCTAATTAGTCCTTGAAGTTAGTTAATTTAGCTCGTGTTCAACACGAGCTTTTTTTCAGGACAAATTACTGGCCAAAATTTATTAAGTAGGTAGGCGTTAAAAATTATCAGATGCCCCCCTTATCAAGGGGGGACTAAGGGGGGATCGGCACCCCCCTTATCAAGGGGGGACTAAGGGGGGATCGAACCTAAAATCCATTTTTAATTTAATTATAACCAGCTACTTATCGTCAATCAAGGGGATAACAATGAGCCAAATTAAAGTTAAAGACTTCGGTCCAATTAAGGCGGGTTTAGTAGAAAATGATGGTTTTATCGACGTTCGGAAAGTAACGATTTTTATCGGTAATCAAGGAACTGGAAAAAGTAGCATTGCTAAATTAATATCAACATTAAGCTGGTTGGAAAAAGCTCTATATCGTGGAGATTTAGAGGAAAAATATGTGACTAAATATAATCGTTTTGTTAAATCTTTTTGTCAATACCAAAATTTAACCAATTACTTTTTACCCGAAACCCAAATTGAATACAATGGAGATGTTTATCGAATTAGTTTTGAAAATGCTAAATTATCGATCGAGCGTACTGATAATTCAAAGTATCGAGTACCAAAAATTATGTATGTACCAGCAGAGCGAAACTTTTTGAGTGCAGTAAGATGGCCAGAAAAACTCAAAGGACTGCCAGAATCATTATATACTTTCTGGGAAGAATTGGATCGCTCACAACAGGAATTATCTGGCAGTTTGACTTTGCCAGTAGGTGAGGTTAAATTGGAATTTGATAAACTCAATAGACTGGCCAAGATTGTGGGTAGTGATTATCAACTAAATCTATCAGAAGCTTCCAGTGGTTTTCAGTCTTTTGTTCCTTTATTTCTCGTTTCTCGAAATATTGCTTTATCGATTAATCGAACTCAAGAAACTTCCGGCAATGAACTCAGTGGAGAGGAGCAAAAAAGATTAAAAATGGAAATCGAGAAAATTATCTCTAATGATAATCTTTCCGATAACCTAAAAAAGGCGGCACTAGAAGTATTATCTTCTAAATACCGCAATGAGTGTTTTGTAAATATTGTGGAAGAAATCGAGCAGAATCTATTTCCTCAATCTCAGAAAAAGATTTTATATAAATTATTTGAATTTGCCAATTTAACCCAGGGAAATAAACTAATTTTAACTACTCATAGTCCTTATATTATCAACGATCTAACCCTAGCTATCAAAGCAGATAAAGTTATTAAAAAAATCCTATCATCAGCGATTTCTAACGCCGATTATCTCCAAGAAAAGCTCAACCAAATTGTCCCGAAAGCCTCTTGTATAGCGGCAGAAGATGCTATTGTATATGAATTAACAGAGCAAGGAGAAATCCGAGAACTTGCTACATATAATGGTTTACCTTCTGATGAAAATTATCTCAATCTTTGCCTAGGAGAGACAAATCAGCTTTTTGATGATTTACTGGAAATCGAAGAACAGTTATGAAGATCAATTTCTTTGATAAAAAATGTCAGAGTCAAACCCCTCGGCATAAATTTGGAATTTGTGATCCGCCATTTCCCCCAGAAACTCCCGCTTATTTAGATACAGAAAATCCCAGGGATTGGATTGCTATTGTGGAAAACTCTCAAGAAATTGAAGTGACATTTACCGCTATTGATAAATGTATTGAAATTAGAAAAGTCGATGGTAGTGGTATGGATAAACGCTGTGATGGAATGCTGACCTATGCTAATTGTTTGATTTTTGTAGAATTAAAAGAACGAAAGGGGAAAAATTCGGGGTGGGTAGGAGACGGAGAAGAGCAACTAAGAAACACAATTCGGGTATTTATTGAAAATCATGGTATAGAGGATTATTCATCTAGAAAAGCCTACATTGCCAATAACAAAAAGCCTACCTTTCAGACTTCACAAACAGAGAGGATGGAAAAATTTCACCAAGAAACTGGGTTTAGATTAATCATTCAAAATATCATCAAAATTGACTGATTCAATTCTATTTGATTCCCTTGCTCTGAAGATATTTATTTTCTAGAGTGTAGAGATATCCTAGTTTGATATTGAATCTCACCCTGCCGACCGCCTTCGTTATCTCAATATCCCAAAGCTAACCCATCGGACCGAGGTTCGCAATTTGCCGGATAATTTGACCCTTGCCAAAATGGGAGGAATCTGCGATCGCCACCTGATGGACTCTGGGGGTTAATCTGGGCAGTAATTCGGGGGCTGCACCCCTTTCTAAAAGTACGCTGTTTCCCCGTAAAAATCGCCATCTAGGGGCATCAAGGGCGGTTTGAGGATTGAAATGATGGTTAACCATGTTTACCGCCATTTATCGGGGGACTTGGGGGGCATCGGCGCACCCATCAAAATTGCCATCATCCCAACGGAGAAAACTGGGGATAATCAGATGAAAAGGGCGTTTAGCGGGGGTAATGGGGTTAGGATGACCCAATTCGAGGGTAAAACCACTAGCACGGTTATGTAGGGCGATTCCCGTCTGGGGGACTAAAATAGCAATGGCAAAACCATCAAAATTGGATTGAAACTTTACAATACCAGAAAATCTCGATCGCTTGTGGCCAGATAGACGGTTCCCTTCTGGGGTTGTTGGTAGAATTAATGGTGCGAACAAGTGTATTAATCGAGAATTTCTCACCTTCCCCGATGGAAGTTGGAAGCATTAAGTCTCGGTGACTTCTAAACTGTCCACAATTGTCCGAAAGCTTTCTAATCCAGCTTCGAGGTTTTCCATAATCTCCAAAGCCAGCACATCGGGGTCAGGCAGGTTGTCAAGGTCGGTTAAACTTTTATCTTTGAGCCAAAATATATCGAGGCTGGTTTTATCCCTGGCGATAATCTCATCATAGGTGAATTTTCGCCAACGTCCTTCGGGATTCTGTTCTGAATAGGTTTCGCTGCGTTGATGACGATTTTGGGGATGATAACAGGTGATGAAGTCCTGTAAATCGGCTGGTTTTAAGGGGTTTTTCTTGAGGGTAAAGTGAATATTGGTGCGAAAGTCATAAAACCAGATAGCTTTTGTCCAAGGGTCTTTAGCGGCGGGTTTATTATCAAAAAAGATGACGTTGGCTTTCACTCCCTGTTTATAAAATACGCCGGTGGGTAATCTGAGGATAGTATGCAAATCGGTGGTTGATAATAGTTGTTTGCGGACGGTTTCCCCGGCGCCACCCTCGAAAAGGACGTTATCGGGGACAACCACGGCAGCTTGTCCTGTGCTTTTGAGCATGGAACGAATATGCTGGACGAAGTTGAGTTGTTTATTAGAAGTGGTTGCCCAAAAATCCTGACGATTATAGGTTAAGTCTTCTCGGTCCTGTTCCCCGTCTTCATTGGTAAAAGTTAGGCTGCTTTTTTTGCCGAAAGGGGGATTAGCAAGGACATAATCGACGCTAAGGGGAGAAGGAGCAATCAGAGCATCGGTGGAGGCGATAAAGCATTGCTCATCGTTAATATCGCCGATATTATGCAGAAACATATTCATCAATGCCAGGCGTCTTGTATTGGCGACGATTTCATTACCGTGAAAGGTGCTTTTTTTGAGAAATTCTTTCTGTTCTCGGTCTAAGGGATGATTTTTGACCAAAAAGTTATAGGCTGCCAGAAAAAAGCCGCCGGTTCCACAGGCAGGGTCAGCAATAGTTGCCATGGGTTGGGGACGCAAGCATTCTACCATGGCCCAAATCAAGGGCCGGGGGGTGAAGTATTGGCCGGCGCCGCTTTTGGTGTCTTCGGCGTTTTTTTCTAGAAGTCCTTCGTATATGTCGCCTTTGACATCCGTTTCCATCATCACCCAGTTTTCTTCATCTATCATGGTGATGATTTTGAGCAGTTTGGCAGGGTCTTGGATTTTGTTTTGAGCTTTGGTGAAGATTTGCCCTAATAAGCCTTTTTTTTGCCCTAATTCGCGTAATATGCCGAGGTAATGAGTTTCGAGGTCGGCCCCTCGTTTGCTCCGCAGACTTTGCCAGTCGTATTCAAAGGGGATGCCGATTTTGCGATTATAGGGCGGTTTGGCGTATTCATCAGCCATTTTCAGGAATAGAAGGTAGGTGAGTTGTTCAAGGTAGTCCCCATAACTGACCCCATCATCCCGCAGGGTGTTACAAAAACTCCAAACTTTTGACACAATTGAGGCGGTATTCATGACATTGGTTTGTTTATTAGGGTTTTATTGGCGTTTTTTGGCTTTTTCATAAGCAGGGTCATGTTCAGCAAAGCTTAGAATAACCACTCGTTTAGGAGAAGGTTTGTCATGGATGCGATAAACAAGACGGTAGGGGGTTCCATTCCAATCGATTTCTAAGGCACGACATCCTTTGAGTTTTCCTGTTAAGTTATGACTAGGAAATCCTAACGTTTGATAGGGGTCTAAGGCGAGTATTTTTTGATAGTTTTGCCATTTTTGTTGCAGTTTTGGCGGTAATTGCGAGATGTCATTTTGTAATTCTTTGACGCTTTGAACAATATAAGGATTTTTAGCTTTGCTCATTGGCAACCCACTGTTTTAGCTCATCTTCGTCAATTTCTTGGTCTGCTTCGATAAGAGTAATTAATTGACTGGGATTATCTAATTGGGGCAGTCTTTCTATAGCTAAAGCTTCGGCTGACAGGGTTTGAGGATTGTCTTCGAGGATGACAATAACTTCGACTTTTGCCCCTTGGGGAAGTTGGGGGGTGTCGATTTTTATTGTTCCATCGGATTGAACGAAGGTGGTTTGACGAATTGCTTGTGCCATTTCTGTACTATATTTTGTGTGGTTGTTTGATTGACTATAATTAGATTTTGCTACAAGTATCAGATTTTTTGAATTGAGCATCCTATTAGTTATCTCAATCATAGTCCTCATTTAATGATTCCTAATCATGGTTTTGGTTTTGGTTTCATGACTCGTTTAAATTCTAAGCTTCTTGAGCCAAAGTTAATTAGTAAACCGATGGGAAGTCTATAAATTTCTATATAATTAATGGCTTGTGCGAGGTGAACATCTTCAAGTTTAATGACGGCTTTGATTTCTAACATTATCCTTCCTTCTACAAAAAAATCAACTCGTCTTGTGCCGATATGTGTTCCTTTATAAATGATATTCATTTCGTGTTCTTGACTAAAGGAAATTCCTTGATATGTCATTTCTATGGCTAAGGCGCGTTGATAGATTTTTTCCTGAAAGCCGTTTCCTAGTATGCGGTGTACTTCCATGGCACAACCGATTATTTTACCTGTTAATTCGCTGTCTGGATATTGAGAAGAAACGTAACTCATGCTATTGACTTGATACGATTTTTTGATTGGCTATGATTAGATTTTACTACGGGTCACATAATTTTTCTAACCCCCCGTACTGTGATTTATGTGATTTTTTGATTGGCTATGATTAGATTTTACTACGGGTCACATAATTTTTCTAACCCCCCGTACTGTGATTTATGTGATTTTTTGATTGTCTATGATTAGATTTTACTACAAATATCAGATTTTTGACCACTTTATCACCCCATCAATCCGTACTGTGATTTATGTGATTTTTTGATTGGCTATGATTAGATTTTACTACAAGTATCAGATTTTTTGACCACTTTATCACCCCATCAATCCCTCAATCATAGTCCTCATTTAATCATTCCTAATCATAGTACGAGTTTCCCCTCAAAGGCCCGTTTTAAGATGCTTTGGCGCAATGCTTCTGCTTTATCTAAGTTCTCGGTGAGGGTGGCTTCTAATTGGTCACATACTGATAATCTTGATTCGATTTCTTGCACGATTTTGGTTTGTTCTTGGAGGGAGCAAAAAGGGATGTTTAAATTTCTCACTTTGGATAAGCTTAATGTATAAAGACCTGATGTTGAACCCGCTTGTTTTTTTATAAATTTTCTACCTTGATGAGAAAGTAAAAAATATAGAGAAAACAGAGGATTAGTATTTGTGTGAGGTCTAGCTTTAATTACATGATTTTGATGAACACAAGGATTAATTTTATCATTCCAGATAGCAACTCGACCAATTTGGTCAATACTCCCATTACCTTCTATAATCAAAAGATCATTTTTAACTAATAAAAATTTTTCAACTTCTTCCTGCCTTAACCCAATTTCATAGACTTCATTTAAGTCTAAAAAATTCGCATATACATTAGCAACACGCAAGTATGGAAGCTTAATACTCAGAGCATTTCTCTTGGAGTTTTTTGCAATTCCTCCCGTAATGTTGGTAATATCCTCCAATTTCACCCACATCCAACCATTAGGTAAACTGGGTAAATTGCTTAATTCTTCTTTGGTGAGGGGAGGTAAATCTTTTGGTTGTTGGGGTTTGGTGGGTTTTTTGGTTTCCTTGCCGTTATTTTCCCATTCTTTAAGCGCTTGTTTCCAGTCTTCTAATTGTTGCTGATAATGGCGTTTTCTTTCAGCTTTAATCTGTTCTAATAGGGTATCACCATCCTCTAGACTGTCTTGATGTGTGTTGCGCCATTTTTCGGTTAATTTGCCCTCAAATGCCCATTTTAACACTGCTTGACGGTAGGTTTTTAGTTGTTCTAGCGCTTTTTTAAGGGATGCAACCCCGTCATCTAATTCTGAGAATAATTCTTCAATTTTCTCGACAATTCGATGTTGTTCAGGTAGGGGAGGAAGTGGGATTTCAACAGATTCAAAATACTTTTTAGGAACGCGTAATTGTCCTGCACTTCCTGTCATATTTCTCCTAGCTTCTCTCTTAAAAGAAGCCTGAGTAAAATAATAAAATAAGTATCTTTTATTTAATCCTAATTTTATTCTAGAAACATGAAATTCTGTAGAACCAAACCCAATACCATTTTGAAGATTTTCTACAATAGCTATTTTACCGTTTTCCATACATGGCGTTATTTTGGCAAAAATTATATCACCATTTATAAATGCTGTATATCCTTTTTTTACTTCACCATATAAACGAGTCTGAGATAAATCATATTTGCCTGAGACTTCTTCAACAGATGCCATTGGCAGAAAAGAAACGGTTAAGCTATCATCTAAATCTGTATAGGGTAATTTAGGATTAATCTCAGCTATGTCTTGAAGCTGCACAATTTTCCACCCCTGTGGTAAATCTGAATAATTTGAGTTTGAGTCAGTCATAATTAATAAAAATCACTCCTCTTGAGGATTAATAATAGTTGTCATTTTTGCAATTAAATCAGGGATATTGTCTTGGGATGTTTGCCAAAGCGTGATTAATCTAACCTCTGAATAATCATGAATAATTTTATCTCGCATTCCTGCCATTTTCCGCCATTCTATTTGCGGATAGAGACAGCGAAACTCATCAGGAATATTTTTACTCGCTTCCCCAATAATTGCCAAAGCCATCATCACTGATAAAACTCTCTCCTCATTTTGTTCAAATTCCTCAAAAGATAAATTTATGGTTTGTTCTTGGATTATTTTAGCATATTTTAAAATATCCTCTAGATAATTTTTGACAATCCTTTTCATAGATAAACTGTCTCATTGAGAATCTGTTCACGAAGGGCAGCTTTTAAGGATTTTTTATCAATTAAATCCACAGGAAGACCAAGTTTATCACTAATTAAATACTCAATTTCTACTAAATCAAATAAGGTGGGGACTTGGGAAAATTCTACTAAAATATCCACATCACTATCTTTAGTTTGTTCTCCCCTGACATAGGAACCAAAAAGTCCCAATTCAAGGATTTTAAACCTCTCTATTAAAAAGGGCTTATAAAGGATTAAAATTGCTTTGATTTCCTCTAAAGTTTTCGGTTTAACTTCTTCGGGTTTAACTTCAGAGGAAAGCTGTTCAACGAGGCATTTTTTATCCATCGGCGATAATTGCTTGGCTAATTCCATCACATCTTGTAAGGTCATATTTACTCCTTAATTTCTAGGAAATAATTCCTCAATAACTGACAAATATTCAGTAATTGCGTCTTGAATGTTGCTTAACCCTTCTTTCTCTGTCTCTCCCTGGGACCAACAACCGGGCAACCCCGGACAACAGACGCTGCAGCCTTCTTCGGATTGATAGAGAATGATTTTATGTTTCATGATTTAGGAGTCCTTTTGATTTCGTATTTTATGCCACTAAAGCGGTGTTTAATTCCTCGATAATAGCCTCCATCTCATCGCCAAAAAGCTGATGGAGTTTACCGATTCCCCCCATACTATCAAAAGGGGTATAGTCCAAATCCTCTCGCTCTAAGGCAAAAGAACTGATAATATGTTCTTTGATGGCCCGTAGCCATTGCATCTGTTCTTGATTGAATTTTACTGATGCGCCCGCCTGTTTTTGAAAAACCCAAGTTTGAAAAGCTTTATCGATGCGTTTTTCATGGGGGGTTAAAACCTCATCTAAGCCAATAACACGCCGGATTAGGGCAATTAACGCTGTTAACTCACTGGTGGGATTGCTTGGCACCGCTTCTATCTGTTGATAGGCTGCCCATACTCTCACTGGCGCTAGGTTGGGGCGGTCTTTTTTGAGAATATCTAAGACTTCCTTGACCATTTTATAGGTGACGGGACGCTGTTGATAGGGCAGGTTATAGAGGATACGCAGGGCGGTGATTTCGTCCTTATTTGCCTCAATAAAGGCTGTAAAGTCATTTATTAGGGCTTGATTGTCTATCCGTTGCGCTTCACTCCATCCTGAGAATGTCACCCTATCCAGATTCTGAGTATCTATGTACTGTTCGTGTACTTTCCGCACATTCTCAAGGTAATGACTCAATTCCCCAGTCAAATAGCCGGCAGCCGCACGAGTAAGGGCTTTTTCCGCCGCTTTTAACTGTTCTGGGGTCGGATTTGTGGTTTGATAGGTTTCTTTGGCCCTATCCTCAATATTATCGGGGTCTGTGGCATTAAGCAGGGCTTTGGCCATATCTCCCAAAGTTGCCCCTCCGGTGATTTCTTTTATCTTTTCAGCTTCTTTTGGCGTGATTTGTCGTTCTAATCGCGCAAAACGACAGGCTAGGGAGATATAGGCATCGCTATCGTCTGTTCCCATCATAATGCCCATCATCAGGTCTTTTAAGGGGACACTGGATTTTCTTTCCAGGGGCCGGCTATCGGTTTTGGCTGATTGTTCCACACCGACAGCATCGATGATAATAAAGTGAGTTTTGGCAGAAAGGGCGGATTGAGAGACTTTTTTGAGACCATCATGGTCAAGGGTGCGTGTACCTCGTCCTTTCATCTGTTCGTAGTAGTTTCGAGATTTGACATCCCGCATAAAAATTAAACACTCAAGGGGTTTAATATCGGTTCCCGTGGCAATCATATCGACTGTGACGGTGATACGGGGATTAAACTCATTTCTGAACTGAGAAAGCACAGATTTCGGGTCTTCTGGCGATTTATAGGTAACTTTTTTGCAAAAATCGTTCCCTTCGCTAAATTCTTCCCGGACTATCTGAATAATATCGTCAGCATGGCTGTCATCCTTGGCAAAAATCAGGGTTTTCGGGACTTCTTGGCGATGGGGAAATAATTCTGGCAGTTTATCGCGAAAGGTGCGGATAATTTGGCGTATTTGGCTGGGATTGACCACATCTCGGTCAAGTTGCTTGCCGGTATAGACAATATCCTCGTCCGGTTGTACCCAGCGTTTTTCACGGGTTAATTTTTCCCTTTTTTCGATGTATTCCCTGAGAATACGCCCGCCATTCTTGGTTATCTCCGTTTCTATAGTATAGACTTGATAATCTACGTTTACGCCGTCCATTACCGCTTGTTTGTAGCTGTATTCACTAACCACATTTTCATGGAAAAAGGCAAATGTCCGCACGTCGGGAGTGGCGGTTAAACCAATCAGAAAAGCGTCGAAATATAATAAAACCTGTTGCCAAACGTTGTAAATCGAGCGATGACACTCATCGATGACGATAAAATCGAAGAATTCAAGAGGAACTTTCGGATTATAGACCACGGGGACCGGTTGTTTCCCTTGTACTAATTCATTCGGGTTGGTTTGTTCGGCAGCCTCATCGAGACTTTCGCCTTTAAGGATAGAATACAGTCTTTGAATGGTTGAGATGCAGACCTGAGCATCTTTGGCCAGATAACTGGAGGATAATCGCTGAACGTTGTAAAGTTCGGTAAATTTTCGGTTATCATCATTGGGAACAAAACTCATAAACTCCTGTTCAGCTTGTTCTCCTAAGTTTTTGGTATCGACTAGAAATAACACCCGTTTGGCATCGGCAAACTTTAGGAGACGATAAATAGCGGTAATAGCGGTGAAGGTTTTGCCGCTTCCCGTGGCCATCTGCAGCAAGGCCCGGGGAAAATTTCGCTTAAAGGAGGCTTCTAAGTTGGTAATAGCTTTAATTTGACATTCTCTTAGTCCATTCGGGTCAAGGGGGGGAATATCTTGCAGTTTATCCCGCAAGCTTTTGGGTTTATCTTGCCATTCTTGCAGGGTTTCCGGTCGGTGAAAGGAAAAAACAAGACGGGAACGAGGTTTCGGGTCGCGGCGATTGGTAAAGCGCGTCAGCTTGCCTGTGCTTTCGTAAATAAAGTTAAGGGGCCGGTTATTGATATATTTCAGCTTACTATTAGCGTATTTGTTTGATTGTTCCTCCGCTACCGTTAAGTACAAGCCTTTTTCCTCTCGTTTGGCCTCAATAATACCGACGGGTTCTCTATCCACAAACAGGACATAATCAGCGAATCCAGTATCGGTTCGATATTCCCTGATAGCCACTCCCAAACTGGTATTGAAGTTGATTTCTTTTTTATCTTGGACAGACCATCCCGCTTGACGCAATTGTTCGTCAATCAGTTCACGCGATTGGTTTTCTGGGGTTTGATTGCTGGAAGGCATGGTTAGCAAATTTGGCGCGATAAGCTGACTAATTTAACGGCAAATGTCAATATTTATCTTTATCTAAGCAGATTTTAGAAAGTTTTTTTTTATCTTAATATTAATTATCAGTGGTCGGAGATAAGGTCTTAAGAAATGTCAATTATCGCTATTCTTACTGACCCTCAATAAATTAAAATCAGATCATAAATGCGATCGCTTGCTCAATTCTCGATGATTAATCTAGAGGCTAAAATCAGCAACTGAGACAATTAACCTTTTTCCAGCTACCGAGTTTAGGTGGTAAGCTCTTGACTATCTAAATTACTCGTTAAGATTGCAGGGGAGCAGCAAGAGGCAGTTCGAGCATTTGTACTAAAATTCTCAATACGCAGTTTAAATGCAGTACAGCTTAGTCCGCTAAACAGTAGTAAACTTGACAATGTTGTTGATATTGTTACCGAAAAAGATAGAATCAGAGAGCGCATACTTAGGACTGGCTGAATAAATCTAAAAACCTTGTTGGGTAAGAATTTTAGACTTTTTGTCAATCAAAAAATACCAGATCTGGGAGTGAGCAGCGGGAAAATTCAGGTACTTTTTCCCTGAAAATTAGGATTGACCCTAAATAGCTGGGCAAAAAATCAAGAAAAACAGCAAAAAAGCGCAGTTACCCCCTTGACAAATAGCCAAAACTAGGCATTAGTTAAATTTAATTATTTTTTAATAAAAACCGCTTTCTATCACCAGAAAAAGCTATCGGTAGATTTTTATCAGAGTAATGTAATCATCTTTACAGCTATCGGGGATCAAAGGATGTTACGGTGAAGGAGCGATGACAAACCCACTTTAAGATCACCCCAATTGCTATGGCACAGATTCTCGATCCCCTCCCCAACGGCAAGAAAAATAGTATTCTTTGTTGCTATGTCAATGCGACCAATCATATTCAAATTGTTCGCATCACCAATATTGCTAACTGGTATTTTGAAAGGGTGGTTTTCCCC
Organism: Microcystis sp. 49638_E5; assembly: GCF_021300285.1. NCBI lineage: Bacteria > Bacillati > Cyanobacteriota > Cyanophyceae > Chroococcales > Microcystaceae > Microcystis > Microcystis sp. 49638_E5. Next base: position 57,132 of record NZ_JAJTDH010000003.1, read on the forward strand.
GGGCAGCGTTTAGTATTTGAGACCCTAGCGGATGCTTTCTTAGAGATTCATACGGGGATGATGGCCAGTGCCATCCTTTCCGATAATATCCCCTGTGAACGCCTTTATATCAGCGATGGGGATGACGATGACTCCGATGGTCAACTAGAGGGGGAAATATTCTACCCCCATTCCCTAGGGGAAAGTCAAGGGGCCAAAATTGACAATACCGTACCCTTCGGTTTAACTTTAGCTTCCGCCTAGCTAATAACCTACTCCGATAATTCCCCTCGCACGAGAATGACAGTGCAGTTAACGGCACGGGCAATCGTCGAGGGGATATTGCCATTTAAGAACTGATTGAGCAAACTTTCCCTAGATGCACCCAAAAGCACCAAAGAACAATCCTCCGATTCTACCAGATTAATTACCGCCTCGGCCGGAGAGGCCGAACGAATCGGTAAAGGCAGGACTGGCTGTGCGATCGCTTTCTGTAAAGATGCTTGTAAAACTTCCAAAATAGACAGATCTGGCAGTAACTCCGTCGGAGAATAGATTTTACATAACCAAAGTTTGGGATAATCCGAAGACTCGGACAAAGACAGCAAACTAGGCAATAATCCTAAGGCGCGTTGGGCATTGGGACCGCCGGCGGTGGGAATCAGCCAAATCCTTTCCCGATTAGGATCGTTGGGAAAACAATCCTTTGTCCCCAATTTTACCAAGATGGTTTCACAGGGAGCTTGAGCAATCAAAGTATCGACTAAAAACCCAAAAATCGCCCCAGTAGTGGATCTTTCCCCCGTCCAACCCATAATTAATAAATTGCTGTGTCGTTCGCGAATCGTGGCCAAAATCCCGTCGGCGATATCCTGAGCCACAGAAATTTGTGTATGAACAGAGATATTCTGCTGTCGGGCTAATCTTTCTAGACGATGAAGTAATTTGCGTCCTTCCCGCGTATCCACCCTGACTTCCGCCGGAGAACTAAGACGAGGCACAGTAATCACATAGAGACAATCTATCTCATAATTGCGTTCACGGGCGATCGCAACAGCAATTTTAAACAAAGCGGTAGCGGTGTCGGGATTGGCAATAGGTAATAAAATCCGGCCTATTCCCACAGCCGGGGAACGAGTTTGATAAACCACATAGGAAGGGGTACTGCGTTGGGGCAGTTGACAAACTCCCCCCAATTGATCAGCTTCCACCCGGATAATATCGGTGCGGGTGATGATCCCCACCAGTTTTTGACCGTCGGTAACGGGTAAACGGGAAAGCTGATAGCGATTTAACAGAAATAAAACATCGCTTAAGGCTGCCTGGGGAGCCACCGTAATCGGATTGGGAGTCATCATCTCCCGTAGGACTGTTTGACTGTTTTTTGATCGCCATTTATCCAGATCACTTTGGGTAAAAATCCCCAATAGTCGCCCCTGTTCCACCACGGGAAAACCGCGATGATGGGAACGGGACATAATTTTCACCACTTCCCCCAGGGGTAAATCCGCCGGCAGAATTTCCACCTGCGATTGCATCACATCCATAGCCGACAGATGGGCCAACACATCATTAGAAGGGGTTTCTTCGTTGAGAATAATACCACTAGCGGAAAGTAAATGCTGATAGAGGGAACCGGGGTGAATGCTTTCGGCAGTGATATAAGAAACGGCACAGGTCAACATCAGGGGCAGCACAATATTAAAATTGCGATGCAGTTCAAAGACAATCACGATCGCCGTTACTGGAACCCTGACTACTCCCGTAAAAAAAGCCCCCATACCGGCTAAAGTATAACTAGGTTCGCTGCCGAAACCCATAATTTTCGTCTCGATTCCCCCCACCAGAAACCCCAAGCAGGATCCCAACACCAAAGCGGGGGCGAGGAGTCCTCCAGGGGCGCCGGAACTATAGGAGATCATCGTCAGGAAAAAATAGACCACAAAAGCGAGGGCGGTATTCTGCCAACTTAATTCCCCTGCCAGCAAAAATTCGCGTAAACCCGTATTATCTCGAAAAAAGTCGGGTAAAAAAGCCACTACCGTTCCCGATAAGCCACTGACCAGACCGATGCGCCAAGCTAAAGATAACCGCCAACGCCGCTGCATCTGGCTACAAAAAAGGATGCCTTGATTGAATAAAGCCCCCAATAAGCCCGCTAAAGCCCCTAAAAGGCAATAAATGGGTATTTCTTGGGCAGAGAAGCTAATATTGGCATATTCAGTGATGATCGAGGGGGTATTCTGCAGCATCATCGAAACTACGGCCCCGGTAAAGGAAGCCACGATCGCCGTTTCTAGGGTCATACTGGAAACATCGCGCATTAATTCCTCGATCACAAAGAGGACTCCGGCGATGGGAGTAGTAAAACCGGCCGCTAACCCGGCGGCTGCCCCGGCTGCGATCATCTGACGACGGTGATCGGGACTGGTGGGCAGCCAGACACTTAATTGGGCCGCTAGGGCTGCCCCGATGTGTACCGTGGGGGCCCGACGACCAAGGGTTAAACCACCGCCAAGGATCAGGATCGCCCCGATCATTTTTACGACGGCAACGCGCCAAGACAGGGGCAAAGGATATTTAGCTAGGGCCGCTTTTACTTGGGGAATACCACCCCCGGCGGCTGCGGGGGAGAAGTGTTCGACAATCCAGCCGGCGCTGTAGCCAAGCAGAAAACCGCCGAGGGGCAAAACTAGGAAAGGAGAGGAATTGGCTACTAGATGCACCCGCCAACCACCTAACCAACCGATGCCCAATTTCAGGATAATAGCGGCAAGGGCGGAGAGAATTCCGATTAAACAGGCGACCAGTAAAGCATAACGACTATCGGTGGCGCTACGTCCGAAGTGTTGGGATTTAAACCACTGACGGAGGTTTTGGTGACGGGCAAAAAGTCCCATAATTATCAGGGAGAATCAAGGCAATGGCGGAGCGAGGATTTATTTCGGGTTGGCTGAATAAATCTAAAAACCTTGTGGGATAAGACTTTTAGACCTTTTTGAAATCCAAAAGTGCCGAGACCGGGAGTACTCAGGGGGAAAATTCCAGGACTTTTCCCCTGAAAATTAGGTAATTGACTACCTGAAAATCGGTAAAACCCTACACCCTACACCCTACACCCTACACCCTGCTCCCACCAACAAACTTTTTCAGCAAACCCTAATTATGTTAATTTAGCTCAAGTGCCGAAGCTATTATCACATTTTTTAGATAATGTCAATAAAGTTATGAAACGATTTCTATTATTATTTTGTGTTCTCGTCAGTTTTTTGCTATTTATTAGCCTTCAAATCGATTTTTCCTTGTCCGCACTAGCTCTAACTCGACAACAGCTAGAAGGACCGGGGCAGCTGTTATATCAATCCCGTCATAGTTTGCGCGATGATACCGGTAGTCCTTGGCAGGTGGTGTTATTTAAACGAGTTAAAGATGGGGAAACGGTAGAAATTAGTTTGCGCTTGGTGGGATTTCCAGAGGGGATTGAGTTTCTTCACCCAGAAAGATTAACGATAACCACTGCTAAAGGGCAAATTTTAGCGGCTGAGGATGCTTTTGCCCAAGAATCACCCGCAGCTAACGTTGGTCAATACAAGATGCGGGATATCTTAGCACAGCTACCCGTTACCGAAGCGATCGAGCTTTCCCTACCCCTAGACAATCCCCGCTCTCTCAGTATCCCGATTCCTGTACTTTTGGAATGGCAAAGTCTGCTTTTTTCCGTAAATGTTTGACTTTTTGGGTTAGGGTGAAAAATTGAGAATCACCTTGGGGCTGTTTGGTACTTTATCTGACTACAATGCCCAATTAGCAAAAGTTTCAGCTATCACCACTACAATACAATCAGTACCAAAATTCTAATTGTCTGACTACAGTTCTAAAGCTTCGTAGATGTATAATTTGTTCAAAAAACCGACGGTGCTGAAGTGATAACTAGGTAAAGGGGGAGGGAACGATAATTCCGTTTGATAAACGCTGAAAATGAGAAAATTCTTTCTAGTGGTGTTAGTGGCGATCGCTTCTTGTAAAAAAGGATGACCCGTATCCACCAACATTTTACAGTAACCCCGCAAGAGAGCCTGCACCTCGATGGAAGCTTGCGCCCGAGCGCAGACATTATCCTTAAGATAGCTAGTTAACCTCTGGGAAGCGTATTGTTCGTAATCTTGACGATTAGGGTTAGTTGTCAGCAATATCCCCGCAATTCCCCCGAAAACCACTCCTAACACCATTCCCCCTAACCGCGCCAATTTCATAAGCTCTCAAATCATCACTCGCTTACCCTAACGATAGCCCGAATTAGGATAAAAAACCTCTTGTCAACCATTCGTCTTGTGCTATACTTGAAAAGGTGTACGGCGAGCGTAGCCAAGTGGTTAAGGCAGTGGATTGTGGTTCCACCACTCGGGGGTTCGAGTCCCCTCGTTCGCCCTATTTTTAAGACCCTCGATTTCAGGCTAGACTAAAATTCGCACTAAATCAACGTCCTTTTTGTAGTAGTTCCGATCGTGGTTGCTAACAACGTTCAACAGCAAGATAATGTCTGGGGAGTTTAGCATCTAATGGGTCAGATAGTGATGCCATTCAGACTTAAATTGACCTTTTAAATACAGCAATTTTTTCCGGAATGTAGTGATTAGGAAAAATTTAAGAATACTTTCTCACCTAGCCCGGTCTTTTATATTAACCGATTAAGAGGATAATTACCGTGAAAACAGCGAAATATCCCGAAAAAATTGCCGCTCTCTGGACAACATTTCTCTTGGGAACCCTATTTCACACGCAACTAGGGTTAATGCCACTCTTCCATGGTCAATCGATCGTCGAGAGTCATCAAACCAGCAATCTCGATCCGATTTTCTGGGGAATGTTACTCTTTTTTTTGCTGCCAATGTTAGCGATTATCGGGGTCAATTTTAGTGAAAGTCGTTCCTTGATAAAAACCCATTTCTGGCTAACAATTCTCTATTCTATCTTGAATTTAGCCCATCTGATCGCCGATCTTTTGGTCAGACCGATTGCCTGGTATCAAATCGCTCTCATGGCAATTTTACTGATCATCGGACTGATTTTAAATCTAGTTTCCTATCAATGGCTGCGGTTAGCGATCGCCCATCCGCGCCATCTCTCGGAAAATCATTAGCAGCGCCAAGATCAAAGGGTAGCCGGTTGACTAACTGATCCACACAAGAGGATGCCTTTTGATCTTAAGTTGGTGCTTATTAAGGCAAAAGCAAGCTTAAACCGTAGCTAAAGCGATTTTTTTGAAAATATAGCTTAAAAAATCTAATTAGGGCTTGCTGAATAAATCTAAAAACCTTGCTGGATAAGACTTTTAGACTTTTTGTCAATCCAAAAGTACCAGACCTGGGAGTGAGCGGGGGGAAAATTCAGGTACTTTTTCCCTGAAAATTAGGTAATTGACCAGATGAAAATCGGTAAAACCCTACACCCCACACCCCACACCCCACACCCTGCCCCCACGAAAAACTTTTTCAGCAAACCCTAATTAATTCCTATTATTCCCCAGATCAGCCCATAAATTGCCCCTATTTCCTGGCCGCTGCTGCGACCACATCTGACCAAGTATGGATCTTTTTAGCTATGATGGTTCAGAAGCCAGCCAATAAAGGGAACTTTCGCGGCTGGTTATTCATCAAAAAACTCCTAATCGGAGGAGTTAAGTAGACGATATAGTTCAGATTAACGGCAAATATTGGTTAATAGTAATAACGAGGTAATTATTTTGATGAAATCTCTCATTCGTTGGACAGCAACTCTTGGTTTAGTAGGGACGACAATGTTGACTTCGCTGCTGGGCAGCTATTCTAAAGCACTCGCTTTACCGGAAGAACAAATCGTCAAAACCTTGCAGTTTGTACCTGTCTTCGCTATTGCTGATGATCAAGGAGTCCCCTTAATTGCCGTGGGAGAAAAAGAACAGAAATTCACGGGAGTTTTTATCAGTCGGCAGGACGCACAAAACTTTTTTGAACGACTGAAAAAAGAGAATCCTGAAGTGGCCAGTAAAGTTAAAGTTCAGCCTGTTTCTTTGGCACAAGTCTATAAAATGCAAGCCAGTCAAACCGATCAAAATCGTTTAATTGTCGATTTTGTTCCCAAAGAGTCGGAAGTAGAATCGGCGAAAAAACTGCTCAGTGAAAGAGGTCAACAATATCAAGGTGGTGTACCTTTATTTGTGCCGAAAGCAGGAAAAGAGAGTAATTTTCTGGTGATCAGTCGCAATAATCAGGATTTGATTCCTTTCTTCTTTGAAAAGGCCGCCGCTTTGCAAATGGTAGAACAATATAAAAAAGCTAATCCCGCAGAAGCGACCACGGTGAAAATTGATGTTATTCCCTTAGAAAGTGTCATCGCTACCCTACAACAAAGTAACGATGAAGCTTTAACTAAAATTCTCCTCTTTCCTAGCCAAGAAACGATTGATTTTATCCGAGCAAATAGTAACCAAAATGCTCCCAACCAACCCCCGGCAAATCAGCCACGCCCTAATAATAATACCAGTAATCCCCCCGCCCCCAATCGTTAAGCCTTGTGACTGCTAGTATTTCCGGTCAAGAATTAAGTCAATGGCGCCAACAGGCGATCGCTGATTTAGAGCAAGCGCAAATATCTCCGAAGGAAGTGGATATCTTTCTGCAAGCAGTGACAGATTTAGATAATCTTTCCCTGCGCTTACAATCCTTTCGGGAACGAGAAAAAATCCCCTTGAGTTATTCTTGGTCGGAAATTACTAAACGCTGGCAAAAACGCCTGCAAGCAAGGGTTCCCTTGCAGTATTTGCTCGAATCGGTGGTCTGGCGTAATTTTACTCTAAAAGTCTGCCCGGGGGTCTTAATTCCTCGTCCCGAAACCGAGTTATTAATCGATATTGTTGGAGAAACCGTCAGAGGAGACGACGGGGGAATCTGGGTAGATCTGGGAACCGGTAGCGGTGCGATCGCTATTGGTTTAGCCAGTATCTTGACAAAAGCAGAGATATATGCTATTGATTACAGTCAAACGGCTTTAGCGATCGCCAAAGAAAATATCATCAAGACGGGTTTTGCCGACAGAATTATCTTAAAACAGGGTTCTTGGTGGACTCCCCTAGAGAAATGGAAAGGACAGATTAGCGGTATGCTGTCCAATCCTCCCTATATTCCCAGTGCAGAAATCCTCGACTTACAAATTGAAGTGCGGGAACATGAACCCCGTTTGGCCCTCGATGGAGGTGAAGACGGATTGACTGCGCTGCGCTATCTAGTGGCCACTGCTCCCGATTATCTGCGATCGGGAGGCCTTTGGCTAGTGGAAATGAGAGCCGGTCAAGGGGAAAAAGTAGCGCAAATGCTGGAAAATCAGGGCAATTATCGACAAATTCAGATTATTAACGACCTAGCAGGTTTCGATCGCTTTGTTTTGGCCGAGCGAATTTAGCGCAATGTACCCGCTTCGCAGTCCCGCAGCCAGAGACGCACCGCTTGGCCGATGGTGCCTTGGCTGGTTTCTAGGGGAGGTAAGGGGACTTGAGCGGGTTCAAGGGAAGCTAATTGACTGTAAACCGTCACTAATCGCCATCCTTCCCCAGTTTTAGTTAAAAATAACCAGTGATAATTCTGGAGGCTGACAGAGCGATTTTTGCTATACTGACGCTCTAAAGTCGTAAAAAAAACCTGTTGAGTGTCATCGGCAATTTGACCGGAATATTGACTAGCAGTTAAAGGTAGGGGTGCAAATTCGGGACGACCGGCAATAATCACAAAAACCGGTGTAGATAATTTTTGGTCGATTTGGGAACGGGTAATAACTCGATTAGCATAACCGGGTAAATCTGACAAGAGGCGATCGACTAAAAGATTTAAATCCTCCGGACAGCTAGAAAGAGGACGACTAACTGCTGGGAAGTTAATCCCGAAAATAACCAGTAATACAGCTAAATGTCGGCTAATTCTTGACAAATTTTTGCCCATGCTATTTTTGGCTCCTCCGCACCGGTGATCGGTCGTCCAATTACTAGATAATCAGCCCCAGCTTTAAGCGCTTGGGCCGGAGTCATCACCCGACTTTGATCCCCTTTGCTTGACCAGGAGGGACGAACTCCGGGACAAACTAAGAGAAAATCCTCTCCACAGACGCGACGCAATTGCGCCACTTCTTGGGGAGAACAAACCGCCCCATCAATTCCCGATTCTTTGCCCAATAATGCCAGATTTAAGGCATATTCCGATAGTTCTAGGGGAATTTTGAGGTCGAGGGCTAATTCGCGGGCGTTAAGGCTGGTTAAAACGGTGATAGCGAGAAGTTTTGGCGGGGATAGCAGGTCAGAGATTGCCTCCTTAGCCGCCCTCAGCGCTTGCCGTCCGGCCGTAGCGTGCAGGGTGAGTAAATCCACTTGATAGCGACTGGCGGAACGACAGGCCCCGGCGACCGTATTGGGAATATCATGAAATTTTAGATCGAGAAAGCTCTTTTTTTGTCTTTCTTGCAGAATCCCTAGAATTTCTGCACCGCTACTGACAAATAATTCTAGTCCCACTTTCCAAAAATTGACTTCCGGCAACAGATCGAGCAGTGCGATCGCTGATTCTAAATCCGGCACATCGAGGGGAACAATAATTCGGTCTGAGTTGGTCATATTGGGGCGATACAGTGGGGGTGTGGGGAATTATGAATTATAAATTATGAATTGGGAAGTGGGGAGAGGGAATTATGAATTATGAATTATGAATTATAAATTATAAATTATGAATTGGGAAGTGGGGAGAGGGAATTATGAATTATGAATTATGAATTATAAATTATGAATTGGGAAGTGGGGAGAGGGAATTATGAATTATGAATTATGAATTATAAATTATGAATTATGAATTGGGAAGTGGGGAGAGGGAATTATGAATTATGAATTATGAATTATAAATTATGAATTATGAATTGGGAAGTGGGGAGAGGGAATTATGAATTATGGATTAGGGAGAAGGGAGAAGGGAGCGGGGAGCTTAAATCAGAGAAAAATCCAATCGGCAAAAGTGGCAGCCTGTCCGCAGTAAATGCCATCACGATCGATGATATTCCAAACGATCGCTTTTTCAATGCGAAATAGTTGACCGTTTTTCGTGATCCTTACCCCGTGATAATCGTTGATATAGCCCTGTTTTTTGACTAAATCCAGCATTTTTTGTCTTTCCTCAATTTTTATTTCCTCTCCCTCTACCGTCGCTCGCGAAGGAGTTGTTAATAATTCTTGCCAAGTTAAACCCCAGAGATCGAGGGCGCAGCGATTACCATAATTGAAGATCGGATTAGTTTGTGTACCGTGGGAAACTAGCACAAAAGGGGCATAAAAGAGCATTTTACTCTGTTCTTTGCCAGTACCGATCCGGGGCAAAAGCGATCGCCCGATTAATCGTTCATAATTATCCAGCAGCAATTCCGTCCAAGCTATAATAGCTAAATCTTCCCAAATTTCCATAAAATTATCTTGAAAAACCGGTTTAATCTTCCCTTTGCCAATATTTATAGGCCGCGTAGGCTAAAGTAATCACTCCCGTCAGAATTGCCGACTCATCCACTAAAAATTCCGGATGGTGAAGGGGGGGATTGAGGAGGTGAGGAGAACCCACTCCCAGACGGAACATTGTCCCCGGGGCCTGTTGCAAATAAAGGGAAAAATCCTCGGCCCCCATGGAGGGTTCCGAGAGAATTAAAACCCGATCCTGTCCCCAAGCTTCTAAACCAGCTTCTTCGACTAACCGGGTTAAAAATTGGTCATTTTGTACCGATGGCACGCCCCGACGATAATTTACTTGACATTTTGCGTTATATGTGCTGCAGACATTCGTGACCAAACTCTCGATCCATTCCGGGAGATGGGCGTGGGTTTCTGGGTGCAGCGATCGCACTGTTCCTGCCATGCGTACCTGATCGGCGATGACGTTGGGGGCGCGACCACCGCTAATCTGCCCGATGGTGAGGACGATGGGACGCAAAGGGTTCTGAGTCCGACTAATTGCCTGTTGCAAAGTGGTGATTACTTGGGAGGCGATCCAGATAGCATCGATCGCCTCGTGGGGCCGGGCCCCGTGGCCTGATTCCCCTTGAATAAAGATCTCCAGATCGTCGGCAGCCGCAGTTAAGGCCCCGTAACGAACCCCGATCGATCGGGCTGGAATCGAGGGGAAAACGTGCAGCCCGAAAACGGCGCTGACATCCCGCATCACCCCCTCCCGGATCATCCAACTGGCCCCCTGGGCGATTTCCTCTGCTGGTTGAAAGAGAAAGCGTATTTTTCCCCCCAAAGGTTCCGAAAGACGGGAAAGCACCATCGCCACCCCTAAACCGACGGTAGCATGAACATCGTGACCGCAGGCGTGCATAATCCCCGGTTTGCGGGAAGCAAAGTCTAAATCCGTCTTTTCTTGGATCGGTAGGGCATCCATATCGGCGCGGATGGCTAAAATCCTTCGATCACTGCCTTTTCCTGCCAATTCTCCCTTAACTCCCGTTTTTCCCACCGCTTCCTGCACCGATAGACCACAGGAAGACAAAACCCCGGCAATATAGGCGGCAGTTTGATATTCTTGCCCGCTTAACTCTGGATTCGCGTGAATGTGGCGGCGAATCTCCACTAATCGGGGTGCGAGACTCTCGGCTATGTTTTTAATCTCGGAGAGCATGAAACCAGTTTTAGAGTATCTTTAGGGTTAATCATAGAGCATTTTTTACCTGAAAATTCGACTTGGCTGATTTTCAGTCTCAACTGTCTTCTCGGCATTCTTTCAACCTAGGACTAAGCTAATTTGTCAAGAGGATGCAGGAGTTAAGTAGGTAGGCGTTAAAAGTTGTCAGACACCCCCCTTATTAAGGGGGGACTAAGGGGGGATCGGCACCCCCCTTATTAAGGGGGGACTAAGGGGGGATCGGCACCCCCCTTATTAAGGGGGGACTAAGGGGGGATCGGCACCCCCCTTATCAAGGGGGGACTAAGGGGGGATCAGAGGCAAAATCTATATTCAATTTAATTATAACTACTTACTTGTCTAGTTTTTGGTGGTGAGAAAGTTGTAGGCTTTTCAGTGAACAGTAAACTGATAACTTATAACTGATAACTGATTTAAGCAAAACGACGACGAAGTAAGGGCTGAATTGCCAAAAGGATTAGCAGATCGAAAGCGAAGAGCAGGGCTAAAACTGTCAAGAAATTGAGGTCAAGCCAAGGGGTTTGTAAGACTATGCTATCAAAAGACCAGTGCTGATTGAAATAAATATAACGGATTGGTTCGATCGCATAGGTAAGAGGGTTGAGACTAGCGATTACTTGTAACCAATCTGCCATAAAGTTTAAGGGAGCGAGGGCGGTACTGGCAAATAAAAGCGGTAAATTGGTGACGAAAATGACGGCGATTAATTCGATATGTCCGGGCAGAGCAAAGGTTAAACTGAGACTCAAGGCAGTCATCCCCAAAACTATTAGGAAAACAATCAAAGCGATCGCACCTAATCCGGCTAAACTAGGCAATCCGGCCCCTAAAAAGGCACTAGCAGCCACGATCGAGGCGGTTTGGATGAAACTGAGGACGATAATATAGATGGTAGAAGCGGCCACGATCGAGTAACGAGTGGTTAAAGGTGCTACCAAGAGACGGTTAAGGAAGCCAAATTCTCGATCGAACATTACCGGCAAACCGGCATTGAGGGCCCCAGAAAAAGCGGTAAAGACAATCACTCCGGGGGCGAGAAATTTAGCATAACTGAGATCGTTGCCGAATAGTCCCTGGGGAGCCTTATAAAACAATGCCCCGAATAAAATCAGCCACATAAAGGGCTGAATTACCCCCGCGATTAGGGTTGAAGGACGACGTTGTAATTGGATGAACAGACGTTTAGTCATGGCCAGAGTTTCTTGCAGAAATTCCCCTAGCACATTTCCCCCATCCTCCACCGTTGCTGCTCTAGTGGGATTGGGGGCTAAACTAGCTTTTAAGGAAGAAGGTGTGATGGTTTGGCTCATGAAATATTTACCTCTAATGCAGTCTTAACGAGTAATTTAGATAGTCAACAGTTTATAAGTGATCAGATGGCTCTCTTGGGGTCCCGGTGATCAGCAAATCCTCTCGAAGAAAAGGCTGACACCCTACCACTTCTCCAATATACAAGGGGCGCAAGCCTTGGGGGAGAAGAATGTAAATATTTATTAAATTGTAGCTTTTGATACAACGCGGGGGGGGGAAGTGTGTACCCTCTTGAATGTTAGGTTCGCTGGTCATTGTTTTGGGTTGCCCTATTGCTTAACCCAAATCTAAATGTCCTAAGCACTCAAACCATTTACCATTAACCCTTTTCTTTTGATGAAAATAAAACAACTCGGCATTGTCTCCGCCGGGGTTGCCCTGGCAACTCTGGGAACCAGTGCGGCACAGGCTGCTTTGGTGGTCGTCCCTACAGGCTTGAATCCGGGCGATCAGTATCGTTTGGTGTTTGTCACCTCCGGCACACGGAATGCAACAAGCTCCAACATCAACGACTACAATACCTTTGTCACCAACCAGGTAACAGGAAGCGCTCTTGCTACGCAATTAACAACGGCAGGATTTAACCTGGGTACAATCACTTGGAAGGCGATCGGTTCTACTTTCGCTACCTCTGCCAAAGTCAATACCGGTACTGATGGCAGTCAGCCAGATGTTCCCATCTACCTCATAGATGGCAACAAGGTCGCCAATAATAATGCCGATCTCTGGGATGGGTCTCTCCAACACCCCATAAATCTACAACCTAACGATGTTATCTCCTCCAACCTTGTTTGGACAGGATCAGTTTATCTCGGTACCGGATTTCCTCAGAATCAGTTGGGCGGAGGAGGGTTCTTTGGTTCCGTGGCCGCGGGGCAGGCTGATTCCGTGGTTTTTTCTGGTTGGATAGCGCAGACCACTGACGTTTCTTCCACTGCGAAGTCGCTGTATGCGATGTCGAGTGTGTTGACCGTGCCCGGAAATCAGCCCGCACCCGTTCCGGTCCCCGAACCCGCGAGCCTTCTTGGTTTTATCACACTGGGCGGTTTAATGCTAGGGGGTGCTGTCCGCAAAGCTAGAAAATAATGCCTACAAGGGAGAGGAGACGCGGGTTTCCTCTCTCTTTTTTGGGGGGTTTTTGATACTTGGTTCCAAGGCTCTGCCTTGTAACCAAACATTTAGGCTCTGCCTAAATTTAAAAGTCAATCTGAGGAATAGTTTCAGGATCTATCCCTAATTCCCGCAATCGTGCCGCTAGTTGTTCTGCTCGTTGTTTGGCCGC
>NZ_JAJTDH010000126.1:0-7433 GCF_021300285.1 Microcystis sp. 49638_E5
CCTCAACGGTTTCAACTTCAACCAGTCGATTCTCGATTCTCAAGGTCGTGTAATCGGTACTTGGGCCGATGTGTTAAACCGCGCTGGTATCGGTATGGAAGTAATGCACGAGCGCAACGCTCACAACTTCCCCTTAGACTTAGCTAGTGGTGAACAGGCTCCTGTAGCTCTGACTGCTCCTGCTATCAATGGTTAATTCCTAGTCTGAACGAAAAGGCACTCCCGCGAGGGGGTGCTTTTTTGTTGTTAGAATAGAAGGTGGTTTTTTGAGTTTGAGGTTAAATTATGATCAGTTTAGAACAAGCTTTAAATACTGTTGAGCAACTATCTTTAGAACAACAGGAAATGTTATTAGAAATTTTACAAAATCGTTTACTTGATATTCGTCGTCAAGAAATTGCTAGGGATGCTAGGGAGTCAATTAATGCTTTTCATCAAAGAGAATTTAAACCTCAACCCCTAGAAATTGTTCTGAGAGAATTGAGAGAAACTTTAGAATAGATATTATGAGAGAACTGGTTTTAACGCCTAAATTTAAGCGGACTTTCCGTAAGTTTGTTCTCAGAAATCCTCAGCGACAGAAAGCGATTGAGAAAACATTGGCACAAATGAGGGAAGATATTTATTTTTTGAACTTGGGAACTCATTCATTAAAAGGGGAATTATCGGGACTTAAAGCTTGTTCTTGTGGTTATGATTGTCGGATTATTTTTTCTATAGAAATTGAGCCAGACACCCAGGAGGAAGTTGTCATTCTACTTGACATTGGTACTCATGATGAAGTGTATTGATAAAATAGGAAAAACTAGAAAGCGATCCTGCGGGTTTCTGCGTTGCGGTACACATATATTTATAATAAAATAAATTTGGCTCTCTTAGGTTTGGTGGGTAAAATGTATTCTAAGATACAGTCCTGGTGACGAGCGAGTGGAGCAAACCACAAAGACACAAAGGACACAAAGATTGATCGCTCCTATGTAAGTTAAACTGATCACACAAAGAATAAGAGATTCCAGGTTTTTATCGAGAGTTAAGAGGTAAAATGATGACTTTGCAAGAAATGATCAAATCTTTTGAGAATTTATCAGAGGATGAACAGGAGTCATTGTTAGAGATTTTGTGTCAATATAGAGCCAAAGCAAGAGAAAGAGAAATTTTAGCTAATTTTAAGGAATTGAAAGAGGCGATCGCTACTGGAACGGCCAGAAAGGGAACCGTAGAAGATTTGATTGCCGATTTGAATGAGGATTAACAATGGATTTAATATGGAGTGATGGGTTTAAGCGTTCGTTTAAGAAGCTAATCAAGAAAAATCCCCAGTTAAAACCTAAAATTTTCGATGTACTTAGAAAACTGGCAGAAGACCCATTTACACTGTCTTTAAAAACCCATAAGTTGAGTGGTAATTTAGAAGAGTTATGGTCTTGTACTGTAGATTACGATTGTCGAATTATTTTTAGTTTTTCGGAAGATGGAGAATATTTAGAAGTTATCATCTTGTTAATTGATATTGGTAGTCACGATCAGGTGTATAGAAAATAGTATAGACTGGAAAGCGATCCTGCGGGTTTCTGCGTTGCGGTACACATATATTTATAATAAGATAAATTTTTCCTAATCGTTAGGATTTTTTTTAAGATAAGATTTAAAGACAGGATTAATAGGAAAATAGGACGAGGTTTCTGATGGTAATTTATCCAGTAAACAGCGTCTCATTAATGATTGAATAGTTGCCCAAAATTCAGATTGAGAAAGGTCAAGATTAGCAGTTTTGGGAAACTTTTCTACCGCTTCAGTTTGATTAGCTAACCAGTGTATCACCTTTTTTTCTGTTGCGGATAAACGCTGTAAATGACATTCGATCGAGTCTTCTATATCTCCTAAATAAATTTCATTTTTCATTTGTTCTAAAAATAAAGATACTTCCCCATCAAATAGCTCAATAAGGGTTGAGGAGATGATATTTAACCAGTTAGGATGACCTTGATAAAGTTCCCTCAGTTCCGTCCATTTCTCCTCATTTTTTAAACCGTATTCTTTGAAGATTTCTTCAAATTCTGTCGTTAAACCTTGCAGGTATAAAGTTTTAATTTTATCGGATTTTAAGGTAACAAAATCTCTGGGAAGTTCCCAACTAATTAAAATCAAACAACTTTGATGAGATGTGGTAGCAATTTGCTGAAAAAATTTATGATAATCCTGACAGTCGCTTAAATATTTACCTGCTAATTCCCCCGGTTTAAAAATATTCTGCACATCATCAAGAATAATTAAACAACGATAGGAGCTTAGATAATCTATTATATCAGGTAAGGGGGTTGATAGAGATTGGCTGAAAAACTGTTTTAGATCATCTTTGAGAGCGATTAATTGAGGAATATTTTCCAGACTGCGGTAAATAATATAATCAAATTGTGGGGCAATTTCTGAAATTAATTTAAGGGTTAAGGCTGTTTTTCCAATTCCACTTAACCCATAAATAGTAATTAATCGAGTTTTATTATCTAGCCATTCTTTTAAGGTTGATATTTCTAACTTACGTCCATAGTTACACCCTAATTCAGGAGCTTTTGTTAGGTTAATTATTGGGTATAGATGATCATTATCTGGAAAATTTGAAGACTTTTTTAAGTTGTTTTCTGAATAGGGGTTATTTTCTCTACAGACATTAACATGATGATTTCTTATATTATTATGTGGAGAGTTAACAAAATTATAAATAGTAGATGAAGCTTTATTTTCTAAAATAGAACGAACATTAGACTTTTTTATATCTTCTTCAAAAACATCTGATAACAGTTGCCATAACTTCCATGCTTCTTTTTTTATATGGTCATAACTGCGCTGATTATCTTTGGCAATTTCTTCGTAATCTTGATGTTCCCAAATACCCTGTAAGATGGATTCTTGCAACGAATCAAGATGTTTACCAGTTTTCTCTAATACCTGTTTATCTGTCCATTCTAAAAGGGTTTGAATATCCATATAAGTAAGTGATAGAACTTTTGTATTACTGTTTGGGATAAGGGAACAGATTTTAGTTTTCTCGTTTTTTTATAAATATTTGCCAAATTATTTTATTTCTGACATTTAAACCTCCTGATTTGTTTCCGACTGTCACCTGTTACTTAATCGATTAATATTAATGCCAATGCTTGATTAATAATTTGATTTTTATCGATCATAGCTTCAATTTCTTCTGGTTGATATATACCTTCAAAAGCTTCTAATGCCGCTTGTCTCAAAGCCGAAGAATAAGCATCATCTAAGGTTTCTTTTAATTCTTCTGATGTTAGATAATTTCCTCCAGTTTTACGTCGTTGATTAATGCGTTGAATCTGTCGAACAGAATTAGAAATAGAGGTTTCCCATGAGCGGGTACTGCGGTTTTCTGCTTGCTGCTTAATCAGATGTAATAGGACAATAATACTAAAGCTAAAAATCTTATTGATCTTATCATCCTTACTCATTTCTGTCATTTCCTCTACCAAAATCAAGGCATCGGGAACATTGCCAGCTAGTAATAGATTTTTTAACTCTAATAATTCTTCCATTTTTTGCCTTTTTTTACTGATTAACCTCTTAATTTAGTAATTTGTCCTTTACATTAGATATTGTTAAAGTTGGAAAAACAAGCGAAAACTTTTGCCTGTTCTCTTGCCTTATTAAGGAAAATTTAGCCTTGTTTCATGAGCCTTGCCCTCCTTTTTGTCACTAAATCCCACTTTATCCCACGAAAATTATTATATCAGAAAATCCAAAATGGCCACAAATTCCCACAGACAAAACCAAAGTGAACATCTAGATTGTAAGAATCACTTAGTTTTTTGGAGTCTTATCAGGTTATGAACAAGATACTAGCTAATTGTATCAGCTTAGGGATCGGATTGGGTGCGATCGGGGTGACTTTCCCCGCACAAGCCGCCTCTTTTCAGGGGTTAGGAGACTTACTGGGGGGGGGTTTCATAAGCGTGGCTTCAGGAGTATCAGGAGATGGGTCTGTTGTTGTTGGTTATAGCATTAGTGGTACTGGTCTGGAAGCATTCCGTTGGACACAAGCAACGGGGATGGTCGGACTAGGAAACCTACCTGGGGGGATCTCTAGCAGTGCTTCAGGAGTATCAGCCGATGGGTCGGTTGTGGTTGGTTACAGCAATAGTGCTAATGGTAATGAGGCATTCCGTTGGACACAAGTAACGGGGATGGTGGGACTAGGGAACTTACCGGGGTGGAGCTCTAGCCGTGCTTCAGGAGTATCAGCAGATGGGTCGGTTGTGGTTGGTTACAGCGATAGTTTGGATGAGGTATTCCGCTGGACACAAGCAACGGGGATGGTCGGACTAGGTAACTTATTTGGGGGTGGTCTTTTTCGTAGGGTGTTGTGGTCTGGTATCCCAGCAGTGTCAGCCGATGGGTCGGTTGTGGTTGGTTATACCAGCGGTAATGAGGCATCCCGTTGGACACAGGCAACGGGGACGGTTGGACTAGGGAGCTTGCGTTTTTCGGGCGTGGCTTCAGGAGTATCAGCAGATGGGTCTGTTGTTGTTGGTCAAAGCATGAATGCTAATTTTGCTCAGGAGGCATTCCGTTGGACACAAGGGACGGGGATGGTCGGACTAGGGGGACCTAGCTATGCTAATGGAGTATCAGCCGATGGATCTGTTGTGGTTGGTACAAGTAATGAAAGTAATGAGGCATTTATCTGGAATAGCACCCAAGGGATGCGGAGCTTAAAACAGGTTTTAACTAATGATTATGGGTTAAATTTAAACGGTTGGGATTTGATCGAGGCGACTGGAATTTCTGCGGATGGACTGTCTATCGTGGGTTTCGGATTTAATTCCAGTGGTAATACTGAAGCTTGGATTGCTAGTTTAGATGGAGAACCAGTTCCTCCAGGGACAACGCCTACCAATCCGCTTCTCCCTACCCCAAATCCAAGCAACCCCGACGGTTTTACCTTTCCTGGTGTTCCCGTCGGTGATAATGGATTGGGTATAATTGACCCCATCTTTTTCGATCCCATTGTGTCGGTAGGATACGATTACGCAGTGACAGGCGGACCCTTATTCGCCTCTGTTTTAATCCCCAATGCTCTCCCCCAGGGCGACAGTAACTTTATCCTAGAATTACCCGGATTTGGCAATTATTCTCTAGTTGCGGGAACAACTTTCAACTTGTTGGGTGTTAATCCCCTTGGCTTTAGTGATTTTCGCATCAGTGATATCGATCCTGCGGAAATGCTCGATCCAACTAATCCTACTGCTTTTGTGACGGGGTTAACATTTACTGCTCCTGGAACAGTAACAGTCACCCAAAACCCTATTATTCAAAATACTGGTGGCGTTAGTGTTCCTGAACCGTCCAATTTATTGGGTTTAGGATTACTCGGATTCGGTGCTTTCTTGACGGGAAAATTAAATAAGAAGCAAGCCAAAAAAGACTCCTAATAGCAATTATCGTTAATCCTGTTGCTTATACAACATGATGGCGATTTCCAGCTTCAATCATCAACCTAACTTTGAGTGGAAAGTCTATAAATTCCCTATTTTTAGCATTTCAATCAGTTAGCATCTCAATCATTAGATAAAAGGGCATCCTCGAAAGGGGTGCTTTTTTGTCGTTCGGATGTATCGATCGAGCTACAATAAAAGGGACTTCTCTAGGCGAAAATATGGCTACAGGCATCGATATTAGCGAATTTATTGTTGCTAGTCCGGATATTTGTAATTCCCGTCCCCGGATCGCGGGAACTAGAATCACGATTCAAAGTTTAGTCATGGATCATAAAACGGGAATGAGTGCCGAAGCGATCGCTAAGGAATATCCTCAGTTAAGTCTGGCTCAAATTTATAGCGCTCTAGCGTATTATCACGCGAATAAAGAACAGATAGAGGCCGATATCGATGCTTACCGAGCCGATTGTGAAGACTGGGAATCACGATATCGAGCCGGTGAATTTTAATGAGTCAAATCCGTCTCTACCTTGATGAAGATGCGGGTCAACGCTCGGTCGTGGAAGCTTTGCGGAATCTGCGGTCAGTAAGGTATAGTCATTTCAATTAAAATTGAGAATATTAATCCCAGAGTTCATAAGGGTTTTGTCGGTATAGAGTGTATCAGACTTATCTGAAATGACTATAACAGGTGCAAGATTTTGAGAGAATTGTGGTTCAAAACCTTACGTCCTGTAGGGGCGAAGCATTCGGGCATAACCTATCGCTGAAACCGTAGATTTCCTATCCGAATGCTTCGCCCCTACTTTTTGCCGCAAACCCTACTTAGAAAACTGGACGAAGAGCCATTTACACCGTCTTTAAAAACCCATAAATTAAGGTGTAATTTAGGAGAGTTATGGTCTTGTACTCTTGCTTACGATTGTCGAATTATTTTTAGTTTTCAGAGAGGAATCGTCTGATTAAATCTTCCCGTGAAGACTCCAATAATAAACGACTAGACTCCATCGGTGATAACTTGAGCAACTCATCAATAACTTTTATTAAAGACTCATCCAATTCTCCAAACCTCACTTGCATTAAATTTTCAATAATTTGTCGTTGTCCTTGTTGAAGTCCTTGTTGAAGTCCTTCTCGTTTGGTCGCCTCTTTCCACTCTAAATAAGATTGAGATAAAGCCATAAATACCTCCCTATCTTCTGATTCTAAAAGATTATTAACTTCAACACTCACACGCCAACTAATCAATAATTCCATGACATTTTGACGGAAGGAATCGCCAGAAGGCAACTCAAGCAACTCTCTCACCGCTTGGCTTTGGGTTTTCCCCCGTCCCAACAATCTTAACAGTAAAGTGTCTGGGGTAATAGGTAACTGATTAATCGCTATAATTGCCGTTCGGTGAGAGGGAGATAAAAAGTAAATCCCTTCTGTCCAGTTTTCTAGTTCTAATTTAGCATCAAAACTCTCTAGTATCTGGAAACTAATAGAAGTAGCCAAAATCCATAATTTAGGTAAGTCATCCTCGTTTAACTCAGTTTTTTCCCGTTTCCCTTTCCGTTGAAGTTCAGCGAAAATCGAAAACAATTTTAAGATACAGTTGCGAATTTCCGTTCGATTGGGAGCATTGCGAAAAGGCTCAAGCAAAGTGCTTGTTGTCACCATTTGCCCTAAAAGACCCAAAGATTGAGCATTTCCCCGCATATTAGGGTGAGGAGAGAAGAAAATATCCACCTGACGGGTTTCATCCGCCACCTCCTTGCTAACTTCCACCTTTCCCAGAGGAGACAGCAATTCTTCTAGGTATTGTTTGGCAAATTGGTCGTGAGGTTGTCGATTGACGCTCCCCGCTCTAAAGAGACAGGGATTCTTCGTTCATTGAGTCTCCGTTAGCAAGCAGGATTTCTCCAACCAACCAAGAGGGAATCTCTCCCGAAGCGTTTAAAGTTTGCGTGCGCCCCACGCTACTTAATCCCT